>JAZOAA010000182.1:0-6344 GCA_045595265.1 Eubacteriales bacterium | reverse complement strand
AAAAAGCAATGGAAAAACCAATAAAAAACCCCCAAAATTAGGCAAACATGTGGCCAACTGAAAAGAGCCAATTTTGTGAAAAATATATAGAAAAACACCCGAAAACAAGTCGAAATAGCTTGTTTTCGGCTTTTTTTTGGTTGAAGTGACAGGTAAGCGAGGTATAAACAGTTGATAACTGTTTATACCGACGCACCCGAAGAAAATAAGGAGACGGCAGAGCCGCAGACTTGCGAAGGCGATAGGCGGTGACTATATTTTCGAGCCGTCGGAGAACCTGCGATCTCATCGACCCGAAGCGTTATTTATAAGTTATTTGCACACAATTATTTACATATAGTCCGTATATTCCGCTAAAACGACCCATATTTGACCAATGTTTCCGTTATTTCCGTACAGAAAAATTCTGTAGATGGTCAAAGATATGGTCATTTCTTTTTTGCCCCAAGACCGCAAGATGACCTCGGTTTTGCCGTTCCATTCATAAATTCAATCTGACGCTTCCACCGTATCACCGTGTCATATCTTACGGGCTCGGGGGCGCAATTGATAACCGAGCCGGATGTTATTTGTTAACATAAAGCATTTCTAACTATTTCACATTACTTTAAGTTAGTATAACTCTTATGAAAGTTTCCTTTGAATTCATCATAGTTTACATTTCCGTATTCAAGCTCGGCGCAGGTTCGCATAGCGCCAAAAATAAGAGGATCTGTGGGTAATTCTACCGAAATACCCTCGTCTAAATTGTCGGCTATAATCTTATTTGCGGTATCGACGTGTCCGACAATGCCACCCGATATAATAACCTTGCTTCCGTATTCTCCAAGATTGTACATATAATTAATATGACTTGAAAGTCTGCCGAGGCTCTCGGTTATTATGTCCTTTGCCAAAGGATCTCCCATCGCCATAGCTTCAAATGCTACGTGGCAAAAAGAAGCTATGAAGGACGTGCCTTTAGAATATATTTTGTCGATTGAATCGGCAACAGAACCGCCCAGCTTTATTTCAGCAAGACGAACAACATCTGACAAAGGAGCGAGTCCGTCATCATATGCATAGCAAGACGAAAGAACCTTGCGCCCTATGTCATATTCAGAGCCCGCATCGCCAAGAAGATACCCCCAACCGCCAATTCTCTTAAAGCTATTGCCGTTCCAGCCATAAACCACAGATCCTGTACCGATTATTGCAGCGATGCATTTTGAATTGTTTCGCACAAGTCCCAGAACGTTCTTCAAATATGAGTCAACCGATATTTTGAACGCGGGGAACACTTTTTTCAATGCGGGAGCGATAACCCCCTTGTAATTAGACAATCCTGCAATTCCAACAAAAATTCTGCTCGGACTTTTGCCAAAGCATAAGAGCTGCTCTATTCCCTTTACCAATATATCTATGGAGGTTTCTGTACCGCAGGAATTTGGGTTTGTTGTTTCCAATGTCACAGAGGAAAAAACCGTTCCGTCAGCCTTGAATAAAACAAATTCGGTTTTCGCTCCGCCGCCGTCAACAGCTATCATATAATCATCAGATTCTGCCTGTTCTTCACCCAGCACTTCGTTAATGCTGACCCCAAGAACTCGGCAAATTTCCCGAAGTCTGAAAATGTCGGGGTATGATGCCCCTCTCTCCCATTTAGAAACCGTTTGAGGAGCTATAAGTAATAGGTCGGCAAATTCTTGCTGCGTCAATTTTTTTGTCACTCTTAAGTTCTTTATCTTAAGGCCCAGATCCTTCGGACACATGAAAATTTCCTCCCGATAAGCGTTAATGCTCAAAAGTATAGCTTGGTATAAAAGATTATAGTATTAAGCCAACCGCCGCTTGTTAAATGCTAAAAAGTCCATTAGCAACGGATTCATAAGCACAAATTACCGTGTTATTATGCTTTTGCAAAAGAGTGGCGGGAATACTCGATGTGGGAGTATCGAAAAGCACATGCTTTACGATACCGTGCTGCCAGTCGCGGTTAAGTGCGATATATATTTTTCTTGAGTTGAGTATCGGCTTCATTCCGACTGTGATACACCACTTCGGCATTCCTCGAAGGTCGCCTCGCTGATAACCGTAAGCATTTATCGTCTGTGTTTCGCGTGAGATGGGGAGAACCCTCGTACCAAGTACGGCGTATTCTTCTGCGGTTATATTATCGCCTTCTTCGGCAGGCTCATTAAAGGCGATGTGACCGTTTATTCCAAGTCCGCCAAGGCATAGATCAACTCCACCAAGACTCTCTATAAGCTCGTCGTACGCTGACTCCTTACCGGGCTCGGGAAATTTACGCTGAGACTCGGGCATAAGAAGTTCCTTATCAACTCTGGAGTAAAATTCGTCCTGCATGCGCTTATGGAAACTCATTTTATCCTCAAAGTCAATACAGGTGTCAGGGGTTATTAGATACTCGTCCATATTAAAGAACCAAACGTCTCGAAGTGATACCCGAAGCTGATTTACAAGTCTTGCAAGTATTGGGTACTGATTTGTAGGACCTACCGGTACTATCATTACCGTTTTCTTTCCTGCGGCATTATTTTTCATTATTTCTTCGAGCATAACGAGCGCCATATCAAAATACACGTCCCACTCAGAAGGAACGGTTTTGAAGGTTATATTGTTAACTTTCATTTCCATTTTTTGCATTTTTCCTCCGTTCAGCTATAAAATACCGTCACATTTTTGCCCTAATCTGTCGATAGTTTCTATAGTCGTTGATCTCTCAATCCCTTGAGATTCAAGCAAAAGCTTGCTGTAAAACAGCTCATAATTTGCCGTGTCGTAATCTACCGCGCAAAGATCGGATATTATTCTTGTGGCTCTGTCTACAAGCTTTTTGTTACTGATGTTAAGATGAACCATATAATTTCCGCGAACTCTGCCCATTTTTGCCATTGTACCCGTTGATACGGCATTGAGCATCATTTTCATTGCAAGATGTTCAAACATTTTCATGTGGGTCTTAACTGTTGTGGAATCGGAGTCTCCGATAGTCCACACGGTGCTACTTGCGTATTTTTCGGATTGTGAGTAAAACTCGGCGGGCATATCGTTGCCATAGCCTACCCAGGTGGCAAGACTGCCATCGCCCTCCCTTTCGGGATCCGGCTCGTTGCCTATCTCAAATTCGTAAAGTGCATCAAGGGATATCCTCGGTATTTTTCGAATATCCTCGTCCTTTATGCCGATTTCTTTATACTCCTCGAAGCTTTTATCAATACATCTCGGACATCTTTCAAAGCAAGCACTCCAAGCGCTGACAGTATCAAGGAGCGGATTTTTGACAAAAGCCCAAGAGGGCGTTTCGCTCTTGTTCTTCTGCGGTCTGAAGGGCGGTGTCGTGAAGGTGGGACTTCTCTCAGTCGTATCTGCTAGAACGTCAAGCAGATATTCGTCGGCAAAATAGGTAACATGCCCGCCTCTCGAATATAGCTCTGCCTCCGCCTCGATCTGTGCTACCATCGCCTCTAGGCTCTTCTCGGACTCAAGAAGGTCTATACACTCTCTGAAACCTTTTACCAAAGCCCGCTTCTTATCTTCATATCTTATCTCTTCGCCGAAAAGCTCGCAGAGAGCCATCTCAAGCGCTGCTCCTATTACCGCCTGCTCTATTGAAGAGGATTGCATTCTCGTTGAACCGGTTACAGCCATGCCACCGCACCTCATATAAATACTACTGCAGTTTTCATGACAGAAAACCTCATCAACACGCTTTAGTTTTCCTATTATATTATTTGGGTCCGAGCAAACGACCATCCAGACCTTTGCCCCATTCATAAGCGCCTGCTTTGCCGTTCCAAGTATAGAGGTTGTCTCACCCGTGGCAGTAACTCCAACAAGCACGTCGCCCGAGGAAACTCCAATGTCACGCGCCTGCGCGCAACCAAGCTCGGTATAGTCCTCAAATGATTCGACCGACCTTATTATCGCGTAATCGCCGCCCGTCATTATTTCAAGCACGCTGTTTTCATAGTTAAGAGCTTCGGACTCAAACTCGGCAATTTGCTTTATTGCCTGTCTGAACGAGGCTTCAAGCCTCATCGAAAGCCTGCCCGATGCTCCGCAGCCTGATATAAAAATTCGTTTTTTATCTTTGATAGCCGACAAAACATCACCATAAAAGCTATCAAAGCTGTTGGAAAAGAGGGTTTCTTCAAATAAATCTATGAGATCTCTATCTACGTCGAAAAGCATTTTAAGACCATCTTTCGTATTGCGAACAAAGGTCTCTCCAAGAGCTTTTGTTTTTGGATTAGAATGCTCTGCTTCTACAAATCCGAGTCGGTATTGCTTTTCGTTTTCTAAAAAATCATGAGATAAAGCTCTCGCTTTCCTTTCAAGTGACTCCATTGCTAAGCTCCTCGTTTTATTACGTTTTATATGTCGAAATGAGTTTTTCTGCTATATCCATGTCCAGTTCATAATCACGTGCGCCGACGTGCAAGCATTTGTAAGCTGCTACCGCGCTTGCGAAGTTGCAGCTCTCTGAAATGCTCATACCGTTACAGTATGCCGCAATAAAAGCTCCATGGAAGGTATCACCCGCTCCGTTGGTATCAACAGCTTTAATTTTATTACTATCGTAGTGATGAGCACAACCGTCTTTGTAATAATATCCACCACTTGCTCCGTCGGTGACAACAAGAATTTCAGGCTTGTATCTTTTCTGTAATTCTAAAAGTGCGTCACGGGGATCATCTTTTTTAGTAATACCCATAGCAAACTCTGCCGACGGTATAAGAATATCCACAAGAGGGAGAAGCTCCTCTATTCCATCGTAAAGACCGCCTGCGTCAAGACTGACCTTAACGCCCCTATCCTTTGCGTACCTTGCCGCGCTTACAGCGCTCTTCATATAATTTCCGTCAAGGTGAAGTATATCTGCTTCATCAATGGCAGAAAGGTTGAGAAGCGACGGTTCGTCCGGGATAGTACCTCTGTCATAAACGCAGGTTCTGCTGCCGTTTTCACCCGAAAGAATTATATACGAAACAAATGATGACGCTTTTGAAACTACGGTTGTACGCTCTGTCATCACTCCGTACTTTTTAAGCTCGGAAAGCAACTGCTTTCCTGCTGTATCGTCAGCAAATGCGCCTATGACCTCTGCAGATATACCGAGCTTGCTCATAACTACAAGAGCGTTTCCAACAGGACCGCCGCCCGAAAGAGTTATTTTTTCGGCGGGTATTTTTTTGTCCTCTGTTGGAAAGCTATGACAGCTTATAAGCGTGTCAAGCACGTTTGCGCCAAGACCTACTACCTTTTTCATGCTCTGCCGTTTGCTCCGAGGAGATTGATTTTTGAAATTGAAAATCTCTTTACATTTTCGATAGGCTCTCTCATAAACACGTCGATACCGATAATGCTTCTATCTACCTCAAAAACTGCGTCAAGGAATGAGCAGCAAACGTCCGTTCCGAAGTTTATTTTGCGAATACCCGCCTCTATGGCGAGCTTTATCTGATCATCGGGAACTCCGCTGCCGCCGTGAAGCACGAGAGGTGTTCCGGTAGCTTCCTTTATCTCTTTTATTCTGTCTATTGCGAGAACGGGAGCCTGCTTATATCTTCCGTGAGCTGTACCTACCGCTACCGCGAGAGCACAAACACCGGTGCCTTCTACGTATTTTTTAGCTTCCTCTACCGTTGTATAATCGGTGGGAACTCCGTCCGCAGCAGAGCCAATATGACCTATCTCACCCTCTACACCGATATTCATTGCAGAAAGAATTTTAACCGCAACAGCTGTCTTTTCTATATTTTCTTCCAGGGAAAGAGCAGAAAAATCCACCATTATGCCCGAAGCACCGTTTTTCAGCGCTATTGCTGCAGGCTCGTATCCCGCACCGTGATCAAGGTGCATACAAACGGGAACGGTTGCCATCTCCGCAGCCTTGAGAATTATAGGAGCGAGATAATCAGCAAAGCCGGTTGTTGCAAGCCTTGAATAAAACTGCATTATAACGGGAGCACGAGTCTCCTCTGCCGCCTTAATAACACCCATAACGGTTTCCATATTATAAACGTTGAAGGCGGGTACGGCATAACCGCCCTCGTCCGCATCCTTAAGAATTGTTTGCAAATTGACTAACATATTATTTCTCCTCAAATAAATTCTTTATATCCTCGACTATTCCGTAGTCGCTGTAATCAAAAATTCTTGCGTTTTTATCTGTATTTATTGCTATGATAGTTCCTGCACCCGATATTGCCGAGGTATGCTGTACCGCACCCGAAATGCCGAACGCGACGTACACCTTCGGCGACACCGTCTTTCCTGTCAGTCCCACCTGGTCCTTATATGGCATCATGCCGTTATCGGTCAAAACACGAGAGCAAGAA
>JAZOAA010000181.1:0-2168 GCA_045595265.1 Eubacteriales bacterium | reverse complement strand
GGTATATGCGAGGTATTTTTCGACACCGCCGTGCTGTGTAATCTGACGGCACTCGTCATTTTACTTTCGGTAGAGGACACGTCAGCATTTTTAACTCCGATGTCGCTTGTCACCACAGCCTTCACAGCCGCACTCGGTGAGGCAGCGGGTTATCTGCTTCTTGTTTTGATATTTGCCTTTGCCTATTCCACCGTAATCTGCTGGTATTATTACGGCACAGAGTGCTCCTCACTGTATTTTCCTAAATTCAGAGCCTGCTTTGTTCCTCTTTTCATAGCGTTCGTCACTTTTTCAGCGTGTATACCGTCTTATTTTCTTCTCTCCGTCACCGATGCCGTTTTACTCTGTATGTCCGTCATAACCCTCTCTGCAATTCTGAAAAAATCGGACAGGATAGCAGAACTGTCTTGTAAAAAGTAAAGCGAGACCTGCAAAATGCGGTCTCGCTTCAAAATTATTTATTCATTAACTTCTTTGCAACCGGCCACGCGTCGTCAGCATAGAATCTGTGAGCGCCATCGCCCGTAACGAGCGCGCATCTGTCGGGAACACCCGCCGCCTCGTACATTTTCTTGATTATCTCGTAGCTTTCCAGCACACCTGCCTCGGGGAATATCGGGTCGCACTTTCCGTTTACCACAACGAGCCTTCTCGGAGCGATAAGTCCGGCAAGGTCGCCCATATCGAAATAATTTGCAATATTGGGGATAAAGTTACAAACGCAATGCTCCATAGCAGCAATCGAGTGCTTGTACGTGCATACGGCGCAGGAGGGCATAGCTAGCCTTATTCTTTCGTCCATGCATGCCGCGTAGTACGTAGCAGTTCCGCCGCCCGAGTTACCCATAAGGTTGATGTTATCTTTATCAATAAAGTCAAAATTATCTATAAGCGCATCAATCACGCAGGATATATCGTGAACCCTCTCACCGATAGTGGTTCTGCCGTTTATAATAGCGCTCATTGATGAAACGTGGCACATAGGCTTTCCGTTTTCTGCATTACCGCCGCACTCACCGAAGTTGCGCATCTCAACCGCAACCGAAACGAAGCCCTCTTTAACACCGCGTACTACAAAATCGCGGTCGCCGCCACTGATAGAGAGCACATCACGCTCAAATTTAGGCTTGCCGAGTGAGATATGCATACCCGTCGAGTGTCCCTGAAGGCAAATCATAACGGGCATCTTGCCCTCGATGCCCTTCGGCACACGCATAACGGAGGGGAAAACGTAACCAACCTCGCTCTCAAGAGTAAAGCGGTATTCGGTATACCCGTCCTCTTCCTTAACGTACTCTACGGTGAAGTGAGTGTCATCGCTTTTTATGATATTCTTCATACCGAGAAGCTCTGTGAGTGTCTCTCTCGCTCTCTTCTGCCATGACTCAAATGACTCGCTGCCGTCATATCTCATCTTGGGTGTAATACCCTCGATTATTTTCTTGTTATACATCCACGGTAATACGTTCATCATAACCTTGCCCTCGTTAAATAAGTCTTATCCTTGATTTGATTTCAATTCCCTTTGACTTAAGCTTGTCCAGAGCAGCCACGGCGCAGGACTCGCTCATATTACCTGTAATAAACGCACACTCTCCGTCCGCATCAATAAACTGAACCTCGCCGAAGGCGTCCTTTACGCAATTCTTACATCCGCCGACAATCGCAACGTATGAGCGCGACTCAAAGTCGGAGAAGGGAAGAAGTCTATCACTGCTCTTCTTCATAACGGGACGTATAGCAGCCGTACCCGAGCGCATAATCTGCATAAGGTCGCCGACAACAGCCGATGCGGTAGCGCCCGCACCCGCGCCCTGACCGTAGAACATAACGTTTCCGATAGGCTCGCCAACAACCTCGACAGCGTTGTAAACGCCCGAAACCGACGAAAGAGGAGATGACTCGGGAAGCATAAAGGGAGCAACCATAACGTGCGCGCCGCCCTCGGTCAAAATGCATCTGCCCAGCAGCTTAATTTTAAGTCCAACCTTAGCCGAGGCTACAACGTCTTCTTTTCTTATTTTGGTTATTCCCTCGGTGTGAATATTCTCGCAGGGAATAAGCTCGCCAGTAACGAGAGAGGTGAGTATAGCTATCTTTCTGCACGCATCTGTTCCGAGAATATCAGCATCGGGATTTCTCTCTGCATATCCCTTCGCCTGCGCGTC
>JAZOAA010000180.1:0-7982 GCA_045595265.1 Eubacteriales bacterium | reverse complement strand
ACATGGCTACGATCCGACTTAACAAGGCAAATATTGAGTGGGGCAGCCAGATACGCAGCTACGTCTTTATGCCTTATACTCTGGCGAAGGACACGAGAACCGGCTACGAGGACGGAAACATTGATGCGGTTATGGACGGTGAGATTGACGGTTTCATCAATGCGTATCTTAAGCACATTTCTGCAAATCCGGAGCAATAATTTATAAATATAACGAAAAAATGACGAAAAATTTCCGTCATTTTTTCATTTTGAAAAAGCTACGTTCACAGCGCCAATACCGCCGTTTACCGTGACTTTGTTTTCTCCCGTGCCAACGGTTGCTCCGTTATCAACGTCAGCCCCGTCAACTCTTATGTTTCCGATGCCCTTATTCAGCTTTAGGGTGTATATTTCATGGCTACCGATAAGGTTAAGGTTAAATTCGCCGATTCCGACGTCAAAGCTCGCCGTACCGACGAGAGCGCTCGTAAGCGTTACCTTACCGACACCCATATCAAATTCTAGGTCTCTAAGGCTTCCGCCGTTTACGGATATCTTGCCTGCTCCGCCCTCTATACTTGCCGTTTTGGTTGCTGTAAGGCTATCTATCGTCACCTCGCCTGCACCGAGGGTCAGCTCAAGCTCCTCTGCTGTGAGTCCCTCAATACGTACTCTTCCCGCGCCCGTCGATATCTCCGCACGCTCAAATTTCACGCCCTCGGGAATAATCAGCGTGAGAGTGGCATCATTGTAGTTTCCGCCAAATTTGTTATCGTCCTCGATAACGAGGGTTTTACCATTCTCTTCAACGTCGAGATTTCGAAGATTGCTTTCTACACAAAATTTGTCACCGTACTCTACTGTAAAGTCTGCCGCCGAGATTTCAATATCAAGCTCGGTTATATCAGCGCTTATATCATACGTCTTTATCTCATCAAGTGTCGGGTCATTAAAGAAAATTCCAAAAACAGAGCCAACAGCGCTTACTATACCGACGAGAATACTTATCGCAAGCCATACGGCAAAGGCTATCGCACCGTATTTTATCCATTTCTGTACCTTCGGGTCGCTTCTGTCTATCATTTTACCGTGATGCCTCCAAACATACAGAGTCCTTTTATGTAAATGGTCTTATCAGCCGTGGGGAGAGGTACCGTCTTATCCTCCGTTCCGCCAAATATTGCCGTAGTGTTCATCACAACCTTAACGCCGTCAGGAACGAATATATCAACACCGCCGAATGCTACCGTAACGTTTATTGCCGTGTCGGAGTCTATGATAGCTCCTCTGAGGTCGCACTTCACACCGCCAAAGACAGCGGTAAGCTCTGCACCTGTGAATTTCTCACCCGGGAAGCTTAATACAGACTCGGAAAAGGCTGCAAAGCCTGTCGGCACGCTGCCGTCATTTTCCTTAACTCCATCGAGTATCTCGGCTGCCTTTCCTGCGGTCTTTCCGCCTATTATGAGCTTCACACCTATGACAACTATTATCATGGGTACAATGAGCTTGACTATAATATCGTAGTCAAAAATTCCCCATGCGCAAAGCAAAAACAGAACACCGATAACAAGTCCGACAATGCTGCCAAGCTTTTTCTTCTCTGTGAAAAGGGATATTAGCGACGGAACGATGATAAAGAGCGTCCACCAGCCGTCAAAGAAGAGGTCAAAATTAAAGATTCCGAAGGCTCTTAGGGCGATAAGCACGCCGAGTGCTATCAGAAGGATTCCCCAAACGATGTTACTTTTTTTCATGACTATTTCTCCTTTATAAAATTAATTTATCAAATTAAAAATATCACGAGCCTGATTTACGAAAGTCTTACCTCCAGCCTGCTTCAGCTCGTCCTCCGTTCTAAAGCCCCAGAGAACAGAGATGTTAAGCGCGACGTTTGCGTTTATACCCGTGATAGCATCAACGTCCGAGTCACCGATATAGGCGCACTCCGATACGTCAACATAAAGCTCACGCGCGATGCGATATACACCGTCGGGCCTTGGCTTTATCGGCATATCGCCCGTATCCCCCTGCACGGCATCAAAGACGTCGGCAAAGAAGTGGCTCACCGCCTTTACCACCGCGGAGTGCTGTTTGTTTGAAAGCACTGCAAGCTTTATTCCCCGTTTTTTCAGTCCGCAAAGCAGCTCATGTATTTTTGCGTACGGCTTAGTAAGGTAATATGGGTCGTGGTCGTACGCCTCCTTGTATTCGGAAAGGTATTTTTCAGCGGTTGCTTCATCGTCAATGCCTTTTGACTTTAAGGCGCGGCATATAAGATTTTTCGCACCCGAACCGACAAATCGGCAACACTCTTCCTTACTTATAGGCTCGATATTATGATTTTCAAGTGTTAAATTGACGTAATGGGTTATCGTATCGAGAGTATCAAGAAGTGTTCCGTCAAGGTCAAATATACAACATTTTATCATCTTTTTGCTTATTTTTGTAAATATTTATTGTCTTTTTCCTTCATAAAAAGCTTTTTTATACCACGCGAGTATGTTTTCAAGCTCTTCTATTTTTATGCGTTTTTTACGTCCTTTAAGGGTAAGCGTCAGATTTTCGGGAGCGAATATTTCTCTCGCCGTCTTTTGTATACGCACACCGTCGACAGCCTTATATTTCTCAGCTCGCGCATTGAGTGTCAAGTATCCCTCGTTCATTATATGGGAGTCGTATGCTAGAGTGAAATTCAGCTCTCTTGAATCATCGAGCAGCATCATGGCATTGTCGACGTATCCCGCCTTCATGCACTCGTCATCTTTAGGTACACGTCTTACAAGGTCCAAAAGAAGCTCCAGAGCGCATCTTACCGACTCAGAAAGCATATCGGCTCTTACCTCAAAGGTGAAAGCAAACGTGCCTATATTTCTGTAACGCTCAACTCCGCCTGTGATATCGTAAAAGAGTCCCCTCTTCTCGCTCATCTCAACAAAGAAGCGCGAGCTGTAACCGCCGAGAAGCATATCGTATATAAGGTCGCACTCACAGCTGCCGACGCGCGACATATCCATATCAAAGGTGAAGCGCACCATTGTAAAATCGGCATTTTTTATATGAACGGTGGGCGCTCTGTTGCAAAAATCCTTCGGAACAGGGGCTATATTATCGTGAATTTCTCCATCGTACAGTTCCCTCTCGCCTACAAAATCAGAAAGCGTATTAAGGTCAGCTTCATCAAAGCTTCCCGTAACGTAAAGAAAGAGATTTTCATTGGTAAATACTCGCTGTCTGTAATTTTCAAGCCTTGCCCTCGTTATGCGCGATACGCTTCCGACAGTTCCCGTTATTGACGAGGCAAGCGACGTTGCGCGGTGTACTATCCCGTTTGTGAAAGCGACAAGAGATGTGTTTTCGTCATTTTCTCTTATCTCCGCCTTTATTCTCTGGCGCTCCGTATTTATTTCAGATGCTGAAAGGACTATCGGCGAAATAATTTTTGATATTATTTCGGAAGCAAGCTTAAAGTTTTTAGTCGCTCCGGAAATATAAAACTGAACCATCTCGTTATAGGTAGATGCGTTAAATTCAATGCCGTATTTATCAAGAGTGGGGTAAAGCTCGCCGTTCATCAGCGCGTTTACGTTCCTTATGGATACGTGCTCAAGAAAGTGCGTTATTCCCGACTCTTCCGCGGACTCGTACATACTGCCCGCCTTCAAAAAGAGGGATATGAAGAAGCCATGCACGTCAGGGTTCTTATAGCTATACAGCTTTATTCCGTTTTTTAATGTACGCTGCTTTTCCATGTTTCTCTCCTTTTTATTATATTTTTTATTATATTTTGGAAGGCATTTTATAGAAGGCTTTATTTTTGATGAAGCACGAAGATTTTTGAGTCGCCGGCGGTAGAAACCTACCGCAAGACCAAAAACTCTGAAGTGATTCGCGAAAATTAAGCCTTCTTTAGCTTGGCGAAGGTCGCCATCAGTTTCTTTACCTGTCCGTTGTCAAACTTAACCTCATACAGAACGTCGCCGCCCATATCACGCGAGGAAAGTATTACTCCATCGCCAAAAACTGCGTGAGTGACGCGTGTTCCGACAGAAAATTTGGTTATACCGTATTCGGCAGCTCCTGCTGTTCTTACTCTCTTTGGTGTATTAATCTCGGGAGCACGGTTAAGCTCTGTATACGAGCTTCTGTCATAAGAGGGGGCTGTGCTTCTGTAATACTGATAAGAGCCGAGGCTCTGCTTGGGTCTGGTGGGTTTATCAATTTCAAGAAGGCTTACGGGAACTTCATCTCTTATAAAAGATGAGAGACGGCCGAAAGTAGTCTTTCCGTACATCATACGCGTCTTTGCATATGTAATAAAGAGCTTTTCCTTCGCTCTAGTTATGGCCACGTAGGCAAGGCGGCGCTCCTCGCTCATCTCGTCCTCCTCGCCGATATTCTGCCCCGACGGGAAGATACCGTCCTCCATACCCGCAAGAAATACAACGGGGAACTCAAGTCCCTTTGCCGCGTGGACAGTCATCAGTACAACGGCATCTGCGTTTTCGTCATATTTATCAACGTCGGTAACAAGGGCTATTTCCTCGAGAAATCCGTGAGTCGTAGCGCTCTCACCAAGAGACGCGCACCTCGCCTCGTACTCAACGGCAGCACCGATAAACTCGTTTACGTTCTCGGTCTTGCTCTCGCCCTCAAAGCCCTCTGCGATAAGCATCGTTCTGTATCCGCTTCTGTCAAAGAGCTCCTTTATAAGCTCGGAGGGTGACGCCTCTGTCTCCTTGATTTCTTCCATCATTTTATGAAAGGCGAGAAGTCTGTCTGCACTTTTTGCAAGAGCGGTATACTCACCTGCTCTGCCTAAAACCTCATACATAGAGATGCCCTCGGCTTCGGCTATCTGCTCTACGGCATCAATGGTTGCTTGTCCTATCTTGCGCTTTGGCTCGTTTATAATTCTCTTAAGTCTTAAGTTATCGGAGGGCGACATTGTAAGAGTGAGGTAAGCGAGCATATCCTTTACCTCTTTTCTGTCATAGAAGCCCATATCTCCGACAACTTTATATGGAATACCGCTCTTTGCAAAGGCGGTCTGCAGAGTTCTGCCGAGTGCGTTTACTCTGTAAAGAACGGCAAAATCCGAATACTTGCGCCCGTCCTTACTTATGCCAGACGTTATTCTATCAATAATATATTTGCCTTCGGCGTTATGGTCCTCCGCCTCTTTAAGCGTTATCATATCGCCATCACCCTTATCGCACCACAGGCTCTTGCCGTGACGGTCCTTATTATTCTTTATAACGGCATTTGCGGCGTTAAGAATATTTGCCGTTGAGCGATAGTTCTGCTCAAGCTTTATAACCGTGGCATCGGGATAGGTCTTATCAAAATTCAGAATATTTTCTATCGTTGCGCCTCTGAATTTGTATATGCTCTGGTCATCGTCACCGACAACCATGATGTTTCTGTATTTATCCGAAAGTAGCTTGGTTAAGACGAACTGCGCGTAGTTTGTGTCCTGATACTCGTCAACCAAAACGAAGCGGAACTTTGACTGATAGTATTCTCTGACGTCGGGATTATCTGTAAGAAGCTCAACCGTTCTCGTTATTATATCATCAAAATCAAGAGCGTTATTCTGCATTAACTTTTTCTGATACAGTTTATATATCGCTACGACCTCTTTCGCTCTGGGGTCGTGGGTCATATCCACGTCATCGGGTCCTCGAAGCTCGTCCTTCGCCATACTTATGGCGTTCGCAACCGCCTTGGGTGCAAGACGCTTCTCGTCGATATCAAGCTCCTTCATACAATGGCTTATCAGGCGCTTCTTATCATCGGTATCATATATTGAAAATCCGTCGCGGTAGCCAAGCCTGTCGCCGTACTTACGAAGTATGCGAAGACATACCGAGTGAAACGTTCCCGACCATACGGCAGATGATACCTCACTGTCGCCAAAGGCTCTGTCAAGTCTGTCGCGTATCTCCCTCGCCGCCTTGTTCGTAAAGGTTATCGCCAACACGCTCCACGGCGGTGTAGGGTCTGATATAAACTGCGCAAGAATATCGCTTATCTCCGAAATTTCCATATTCAATGCAAATTCCAATGCGGAGCATGCCTCGGGACAAATATTCTCGGGCACTTCATCTGAAAAATAAGCGTTGCCGTATTTGATAAGATAGACTATTCTGTTGACCAAAACAGTGGTTTTTCCGCTTCCCGCACCCGCCAGAACAAGAAGAGGTCCGTCGGCTGTAAAAACAGCCTTACACTGCTCAGGGTTAAGGCTCTCTCCGTATACCTTATCAAAGAGGGCGCGCTTGGCTTTTAGATATCTTTCGTTAATTTCTTGCATTTTTTAACCGTACTTTCGTGATTTTTGCACAAAGGTGCATATTCATTCGCAAAAATTACTCCCGAGCAATAATTATCTCTTCATTTTTTGCGCTTCAATCTGATAAAGAATTGTTTTTTCTCAATATGGACAAACTAAACTTTCCCGAATTGAAAGGAAGGATTTTTAAGTAAAAATGCTAGTTTTCCACACGGATATCTGTTGAAAATGTGGAAAACTTTTTGTCGAAAAAATCCCGTTTTTGCCAAATTTTCGGTAATATAAAAGCTCAAATCCACACTTTTTCCACATTTCCCCCCGCAGCATTGTTGTTTACGCACACCAAACGGCAAAAAGTATACTTTTCCGTTCTTACGCAATAAAAGCGAGGTTTATCGATAAAATAAGCGTTTTTCGGCTTTTCTTTTTCTGCCCTTGTTTTTTTGAAAAAACTATTCGTAAAAAAGACGAATGTGCAGATTATTTTTTGGAGTATTTTGACTTTTTAGGGGGTAATTTCTCTTTTTTTGTCTTTGTTTTCGACATAGAATCGGCTTCTCTGCGGATTCTCGCGGCATCTTCGCCGAAAAGCCTCTCGAGTTTCTTGCTTCTTCCGCTTTTGCCGTACGCGGCAGCGGTGCGCAAGGTGGCAGATATGGGCTTTTTACCCTGTTTTTTGGCTGCATTATGCTTTTGCGCCGATTTATTTCTGCTTTTACTCTCCGAGGTGTAATTGTTTTGTCTGCCTCCGCCAAATGCATGGCGCACAAGGCAGTCGGGCGTGTTTCCAATAAGGTCCTCCCTACCCGCAAGACGAAGCGCCTCTCTTACAAGATTTGCGTTCTCGGGCTTGGAGTATTGAAGAAGAGCGCGCTGAAGCTGCTTTTCGTGATAGTCGGTGGTAACGTAAACGCGCTTTCCTGTCATGGGGTGAATACCCGTATAATACATTACAGTCGATATAGTTCCGGGTGTTGGGTAAAAGTCCTGAACCTGCTCGGGCATATATCCCCATTTTTTAAGCCACAGAGCCATCTCGACAGCATCGTTCATCGTCGTGCCGGGGTGGCTTGACATAAGATAAGGAACTAGATACTGCTCAAGTCCCGCCTCGGAGCAGAGTGCAAAATACTTTTTCTTAAACGCTTCGTAGACCTCTATCTTCGGCTTACCCATCATCATAAGGGCGTTATTTGAGCAATGCTCGGGCGCGACCTTAAGCTGACCTGAAACATGATTTGTAACAAGGCGGCGGAAGAACGAGTCGTCCTCGTCATACATTAGGTAATCAAAGCGGATACCCGAACGGATAAACACCTTCTTTATTCCGTCGAGCTTTTCTATCTCGGATAGCATACGTACATATTCCGAGTGGTCTACGACCAAATTTTTACAAGGGGTGGGCGCTAAGCATTTTTTACTTGGACACACGCCGCACTTCTTTTGCTGCTCGCAGGAGGGATAGCGGAAGTTTGCGGTAGGTCCTCCGACGTCGTTGATATATCCCTTGAAATCATCAAGCTTCGTTATCTTGCGGGCTTCTTCTACAACGCTTTCGATGCTTCTTGAGCGCACCTCGCGGCCCTGATGAAAGGCGATAGCACAGAAGTTGCAAGCGCCAAAGCAACCGCGGTTATGTATAATCGAGAATTTAACTTCGGCTATACCCAGAACACCGCCTTGGGCTTCATAACTTGGGTGGTAAG
>JAZOAA010000179.1:0-7862 GCA_045595265.1 Eubacteriales bacterium | reverse complement strand
CATTTATGGGTGGTAAATAACCCTTGCATGGCTGGCAGGCCAATCTGAAGCGCACTTGTGCGCCGCCAGTAGTATTAGGGCTATGCCCGAAACTGAAATACCCCCCGTTAGACGGGGGGATATTTATTACTTTGTATTTATTAAACTTCTATACCCGGATGGAGAAATTCCTACATTGCACTTAAACGACTTGGAAAAATGGAACTGGTCGGAAAAACCAAGCGACAGAGCAATCTCATTTACGGTAAGGTTTGATGACTTAAGCAATATTTTCGCTTGCTCAAAGCGCATATCATTTATGTATTTTACGGGTGATTTATCTACGTGGCGGGAAAAAATTCGCCTCAAGTGAACAGTAGAAACGTTCAGGCTCTCCGCTAGCGATTCTACAGTAAAGTCCGGGTCTTTATAATGCTTTAGGATTATTTCAACGGCCCTTGTAAAAATTAGGTGCGCGCTTGAGAGTGCATCGTTTTTTGCATCGATGAGTCTGCAGTATATCCTGTTTATAAGCTCGAAGGCTCTGGGGATTCTGGTAGAAGAATCGGTAATCCAATTATACTGAAATTTGTAAAATTCGTGCTTTATCCCCGCTGCGTTTCGACACACAGAGGGCGTAAGCCCTTTTTTCGTGAACAGAAAATCAATGCATATATATTTACTCGGCCGCTTCACCTTTATATTGTAGTTTCCGCCCTCCGGCAAAAACAAAACGTCATCAGCTATAACCGACAAAGTTTCATTCTCAAAAATGTATTCCGCCTCTCCTTCAAGGTATAAACAAAAGCCGTCGCACTGTCTTAACTCGGTTCGTTTTACATATCCCGGCTTAAATTCGCCCTCGTAGACGCTTATAACGTCATCTAATATTAGATTGGTTTCCATATAATCACCTCGTTTATATTCTAGCATATAGGGGAAAATAAGTCAATAAAATGTTCGAAAAACACATAATGTATTTTTTGTTCATTTACAACTTCCCGAGCTTTTTGTATACTGAAAGCAATAATGGAGGTGTATTATGAAAAGTTTTGCTGATAACAGAAAATTTATTGAGCATGAATTTGAGAATGCTTGCTTTGATAAAAATACGGGCAAGAGTGCCGACGAGCTTTTCTCCGAGCTTATGAAAATGCAGGACGGGAGCGCCGATATCTACGACAGAGAGCGCTTTTGCGCCGAGGTGTACGCGTATCTTTTGCGCAATATGCAGCTTGAAATCAACGAGCATACACCGTTTTCCGTAAAGTTTAATATAGGTGTTAACTATTCCGGCTTTGCGAGCATTGATATATACGACAAGGCTCTTTTCAGACGTCAGAGGGAAAGGGTGCTTTCCGAAAAGCTGCCCGAGGAATATAAAAAAATGTGCGCGCTTGAGTCTGGGGGCGTTTGCGATATATATACCGACTTTTGGCATACCGTGCCCGATTGGGATAATTTAATTTCCCGAGGATTTTCGGGTATCCTTGAATTTGCAAAGGAAAGTAAAGAAAAGCACGAAAAGCACAAAGACACCCGCGGTGTCGGATTCCTGGATTCTGTTATAATCAGATATGAAGCAATACTTGAATGTCTTAAAAGAATATATGACTATTCTCTGAATTTCGACGTTTCCGAGTTTTCCCATGCGGTAAAAAATCTCATAAAAGAACCGCCAAAGACGCTTTATGAAGTGATGTTATTCTCTGTCCTCTATCTCTACTTTGAGGAGATAGGCCCCGAGCGCGGCAGAACCCTCGGCCCGATAGACAGACTCTATTTTCCATTCTACAAGGCGGCGATTGAGGAAGGGAAATCTATCGAAGAAATAAAGGAGCTTTTCAGATATTTCTTCATTCATTTCACTGCCACAAAGCGCTTTGCACAGCAGCCGTTCCTGCTTTGCGGCTCGGATATAGACGGAATGGATAGGACAAACGAGCTTTCACACCTTATCCTTGACGTTTACGATGAAATGAATATTTTAGACCCGAAGATTCACGTCAGATATCACGAAAATATTGATGAAAAGATATTTGATAAGGTGGTTGATATGATAAGGCGCGGGCATAGCAGCATTTGCGTTGTAAATGATAATGCCGTGCTTTCGGGATATGAAAAAATAGGCATTAAGCGCAATGACGCAGTGAATTACGTGCTTCTCGGCTGCTATGAGCCTGTAATCATGGGACTTGAAGAAGCGGAGGTCGGTGTCGCGTGGATAAACGGAGTAAAGCCTCTTGAATATCTTTTGCATAACGGCAAGGACGTTATGTTGGATAAAGAAATGTCCGTTGTTGACTATTCACTTAACACGTTTGACGAATTTTTGACAGCATATCTTGCCGAGGTTGATAAGCTCTTTGATTTTGGCATAGATTTTGCCGAAAAGCAGAGCAAGTTTAACGTACTTATGAACCCTTCACCCATATATTCCTCTTCGTTTGATACCTGCATCGAAAAGGGCAGAGACGTTCACGAATATTCGGTGAAATATAACAATATGTCTCTCAAATACTTTGGACTCGGAACGGTGGTTGACTCGCTTGTAGCGATAAAGAAGCTCGTTTATGACAATAGGGAAATAAGCCTCGCGGAGCTTTCTGTGGTGCTTAAAAACAACTGGGAAGGACACGGAGCCTTAAGAACGAAAATAATGAACGATAAGGACAAATATGGCAACGGCAGAGCGCTCCCTGATGAAATAATGACGAAAATCACCTCTCACCTTGAGAAAAGATACGTTGGCAAAAAGGATAAGTTCGGCAGAAAAATCAGGCTAGGGCTTGACTCTATCGACACTCACCTCTACCGCGGAGCGAGAACCGCGGCAACTCCTGACGGCAGACTATCGTCGCAGCCTCTTTCAAGAAATCTTTCTGCAAGCTCGGGAATGGACAGAGAGGGAATTACGGGCTATATGAGCTCGGTTTTGAAGATAAATACCGAAGCCTTTCTGAACTCTGCGATATTTGATTTCGTTCTTCATCTGTCTGCCGTTGAAGGCGAGAAGGGGCTTTCGGACTTTGTTTCTCTGTGCAAAATATTCTTTAGCCACGGCGGCTTTGCAATGCAAGGCAACATAGTTAATAAAGAAACCTTGATAGAGGCGCAAAAGGACCCCGCAAGGTATTCAACTTTGCAAATCAGAGTCTGCGGCTGGAATGAGTATTTCATCAGAATGTCAAAGGCGAAGCAGGATTATTTTATAGCTTCGTCGGAGAAATAAAAATGATTTTTGCGATTAAAAGATTTGAAACTCACGACGGTGACGGCATAAGAACTACCGTCTTCTTCAAGGGGTGCCCGCTTCGGTGCGTATGGTGTCACAACCCCGAGTCCTTTAAGGCTACAAAAGAAATATCCTATAACAGTGAGCTTTGCAAGAGCTGCGGAGGCTGTGCCAAAATATGCGAAGCGAACAGCTTCCGGGACGGAAAGCACCGATTTTTGCGAGAAAAATGCGTCTTTTGCGGAGAGTGCTTAAGCGCTTGTCCTGCCCGCGCCTTTGAAATTTACGGCGACACCCGTACACCTTCGGAAATTGCTGAAGAAGTATTACTAGACGAGATGTTTTTCAAAGGCTCGGGAGGCGGAGCAACCTTTTCGGGAGGTGAGCCGCTGATTCAGGCGGAATACTGCGCCGAGCTTGCAAAAATACTGAAAAAACGAGATATAAACATAGCTGTCGACACCTGCGGATACGTTCCGCGCGAGGCGATAGATAAGGTTTTGCCCTACGCCGATACGTTTCTCTATGACGTAAAGGCGATAGACTCCGACGTGCATAGAAAATGCACAGGGAAACCTAACGAGCTGATTTTAGAAAACCTAAAGTATATTGATAGCCGCGGTAAGAATATCGAAATAAGAATTCCTTATGTTCCCGAGTTTAACAGCGGTGAAATCGAGAAAATTGCCGAGTTTTTGTCCGAGTTAAACAATGTAAAAGCAATCCGTCTTTTGCCTTACCATAAATACGCAGAGGCAAAATATGCTTCTCTTGGGATAGATGATATTTCCCCTCGCGTTTTACCTAAAAAAGACGATTTAGAAAAAGCCAAAGAAACAATAAGAAAAATTTGCGGAGATAAGGTGCTATGATTTTTAAGCAAAAATGGTCAGGTGTAAGAATACATAACGGTCTGGTGGGCGAAAGCTTCTCTGCTGAGGTTCCGGGAAATATACAGTACGATTATTCTGTTGCAAATAATTTCCGTGACGTATATTTTGCCGACGGCTGCCGTCAGTTTGATGCTCTTGAAGGAGACGAGTGGGAATACTGTACTACCTTAAGCTTTGATAAGAAGTTCGGGGAAAGCGTATGGTTTGTAAGCAGGGGAATAGACTATAAGTACAAAATTTTCCTAAACAGCGAAGAAATATACGAAAACGAGGGAATGTTTTCACCTATCAAGCTTGATTTAACCGACAAGCTTACAGGTGACGACACCCTCGCCGTGAGAATTGCCCCTCACCCTAAAAGAGCAGATGCGCATCCTGCAAGAGAAGAGGCGGACCATTCTTGTAAGCCTCCGTTCTGCTACGGCTGGGACTGGAATCCGAGGTTGCTTATTTCCGGACTTTACCGAGATGCTTATATCGAAACAAGAAACGAGGGATATATAAAAGACTGCGAGGTGCTTTACGTTCTTTCCGAGGATTTATCGTTCGTTGACGTCAATTTTTCCTTCAAGTGCGGTTTGCCTTGCCGTATTGTTCTTTCCGACGACCTTGGAAACACGGTGTACGAGGGAAGCGAAAAGAGCTTCAGACTCGACTCTCCAAAGCTCTGGTGGTGTAACGGTGAGGGTGAGCCTACACTCTACACATACCGAGTTGAAAATGAAAAATACTCCGCCACGGGAACTGTGGGCTTTAGGCGCACAAGGCTTCTTCGCAATATAGGTGCTATTGAAACCGGCGGATTTCCCCTTGGCTGCTACGATGCTCCCATAACATTAGAGCTTAACGGTAGACGCATATTTATGAAAGGCTCGAACTTTGTAAATGCGGATATATTCCCGGGCAGAGTAACAAAAGAGCGATATAAAAAGCTTGTCAGCCTTGCGAAAGATGCAAATATGAATATCTTCCGTATGTGGGGCGGCTCAGGACCTATGCATGAATGCTTTTATGATACTTGCGACGAAATGGGCATACTCGTCTGGCAGGAATTTATGCTATCTTGTAATGATTATCCTGATGAGCAGCATTATTTAAGTGTTCTTGAAAAAGAGGGAAAGAGCATTATAAAAGCTATAAGACGACATCCATGTCTTGCCATTTGGTGCGGCGGAAATGAGCTATTTAATGGCTGGTCCGGCATGGACGAGCAGAGCCTTCCGTTAAGACTTCTCGATAAGCTCTGTTATGAAAATGACAAAAATACCCCATTCTTAAAGACCTCGCCCATTATGGGAATGGCTCACGGCGGTTACGTGTTCTATGACGAGGAAAAAATGGGCGGAGATATATTTGTCGCGTTCCAAAGAGCCAATAAGACTGCCTACACCGAGTTCGGTGTTCCGTCGATTGCGCCCTTGTCCGTGCTTGAAAAAATCATACCCGAAAATGAAATCTTTCCCATAGTAGACACAGAGTCCTACGTTCTCCACCACGCAAGAGGCGCGTGGGGCAAGGAGAGGTGGGCGTGCCTTGATATTCTCGAGCACTACTTCGGCAAGGCAGAGAGCATTGAAGATTTGATTTATCAATCAAATCTTCTGCAGTGCGAGGGATACAAGGCAGCATTCGAGGAGGCGAGACGACAGTGGCCACATTGCTCAGCGGCAATAAACTGGGTTTATAACGAACCGTGGTACACCGCCGCAAACAACAGCCTTCTCATCTTTCCCGAAACACCGAAGCCTGCCTACCACGCGGTAAAAAGTGCCCTCCGTCCCTCGATTTTTTCCGCGCGTATTCCGAAATTTGACTGGCAAGACGGTGAAAAATTTAAGGCAGAGATATGGTTTTTGAATGATAGTAATGCAGAGGTTTGGGCAAGTGCTACCGTGTATTTGCAGATTGAAGATAGAAAGATCACTTTGCTAGAAAAAATAAGCGCACACACAGATCCCAAGAGCAACGTCGAATGTGCATCGGTATGCTTCGCGTTGCCAAGTGATGTGCGTGTGCGTGAATTTAAGCTTGTAATTGAGTCTGAGGGCGATTATTCAAACTCATATTGCTTGAAATTTAATCGCCGAAACGTTCAGATCCCAAAAGTAAAAATGCTTAATGATGCTTAATGTTAGGTAACATATTCCGCTAAGAGATCTTCTAGGTTTTTTAGCGGAATTTTTATATCTTCCTCAGAGTAGTAGAAATGTGTAGAATTTTCTAAAATATGCAGATCAACGTTTTTGTGCGGCTCTATATATTTAATAGCAGATTTAGGTACAAGCTCGTCATCCTTGGAATGATAAAATACCGTTTTACAGTTGAGCTTGCTAACAAGAGGACGGGTTGCGCGTATTTCGGTGAATAATTCGAGAAATCTAGGTATCCAGGAAAGGTATCTCCAGATAAGAATATCACTTTTTACCGATATCACGTCCATGGCTGCAATACTTCGCGGATTTCTTTTGCATGATAGTTTTAAGAGAAATTGGCAAGAGTATTTTATCATTACAGGATGAAGATATGCTTTCATTGGGGAGTCAATTAATATAAGACCAACTATTTTATCGGAGTTTTTTATTGTTTCCTGAATTGCAAAGAGCGTTCCCATTGAGTGGCCGACGATTATTAGCTTGTCGTGGGTTTGACGCAAGCTTTCAAGTGCATTGCAGACCTGCTTTTTCCAGTTTTTCATTTTTGCTCTGCCGAATTCTTTTACACTTCCACCGTGTCCTTCGAGTAAAACCGCGTGATAAGAAACGTTTTCGGGAATTATATCATAGAATTTTTCGAAATGATGAGGTGAGCCGATTATACCGTGTAAAAACAGTACGGCAATCGGCGCACTGTCTACTATTTTCTTTTTTTCTTCATGTTTCATACGGGTCCCTCCTTTGTAACTATTTTAACATATATGTTTGTTATTTTCAATATTTTAACATAAAATAAAAAACGCAAGCATCCATGTCGTGCGCGCCCTGGAGGGGATGCTCCGCTTCACTTCGCGGATACCGCTAACACGGTATGCGAGCCTTCGCACTTGCCGTGCCGGTGCAATGTCGAATCTCGCGTGCACACAACAAAAAAACACCCCAATTTTTTTGGGGTGTTTTTTCTGTGGCGCGCCCTGGAGGATTCGAACCTTCGACCTACCGGTTCGTAGCCGGGCACTCTATCCACTGAGCTAAGGGCGCATTTGGAGCGAGTGATGGGAATCGAACCCACGCGACCAGCTTGGAAGGCTGGAATTCTACCATTGAACTACACTCGCAAGTTTGCTTGACAGCTTTTATATGATATCATAAATGCTTCTGTTTGTCAAGCCTTTTTGGAAAGTTTTTTAATATTTTTTTGTTTTTTCTTAAAAAGGGGTAGAGCGGCTCAAAATTTGAACTTCTCTACCCCAATAAAGTCTATTTACTTGACAACTATATTTATAATCTTTCCGGGAACTACGATTTCTTTGATAACCGTTTTTCCTTCAATTGCAAGACTTACCTTTTCGTCGCTCTTTGCGATAGCAAGAATTTCTTCCTTTGAGGCACCGTTGGGTACAAATACGGTTGTACGAACCTTTCCGTTAATTTGTACGGGAAGCTGTACTGTATCGTCAACAGTCTTGCTTTCATCATACTCCGGCCATTTTGCAACAGAAATTAAATCCTTACCGCCAAGTATCTCATTTATCTCCTCTGCAACGTGAGGTGCAAAGGGCGAAAGAAGCTTTGCAAAGGTTTTAAGCTCATCCTTAGTAA
>JAZOAA010000178.1:0-10761 GCA_045595265.1 Eubacteriales bacterium | reverse complement strand
TCTTCTGTAGCAGTCGTAAGCCCATCTTGCGTTACCGGACTTCTTAGCCATTACCTCAACAACGTCCTCATTAAGACCGAGGTTGAGAATTGTGTCCATCATACCGGGCATGGATGCACGAGCGCCTGAACGAACGGAAACGAGAAGGGGGTTCTCAAGGTCACCGAACTTCTTGCCGGTAACACCCTCCATCTTTACAATGTACTCCATGATTTCAGCCATGATCTCATCGTTGATCTGTCTGCCGTCCTCATAGTACTGTGTGCAGGCCTCGGTAGAAATTGTGAAGCCCTGGGGAACAGGAAGACCGATGTTGGTCATCTCTGCAAGGTTAGCTCCCTTACCGCCAAGGATCTCACGCATTGTTGCGTTACCCTCGGAGAAGAGATAACAATACTTCTTTGCCATTTTTTGTGTTTCCTCCTAAAATAAAAATTACTCATTGATACACCGAAGTCGTAAAACCGACGACGGCGAAATTTCGCATCGTCTATTATATCATATAATTTTTAATTTTGCTATACGATTTGTTAAAAAAAATGCCAATCAGCGCAAAAATTAACAAATTGTTAACATTTATTTCCTTATATCAGGAGGGAATTTGAAGGTTCTTGAAGGATCGACGGAAGGATCACCGACGGATTTTTTGTAAAGAGCAAGCTCGGTGTCTATAACGTAGCTTGTCTGCTTTATCTTCCATAGAAGCGCCTTTTCGTCGCATTGATATCCCATAGAACATTCATAGCCGATAGCCGAATCGCGCTTTACCAGAGGAAGTGCGGACTCGGCATTTTTTATCTCAGCCCTGGCGATACTCTCGAGATGACGGATAGCGGAGGATAGCTTTTCCTTAGTATCTGCCGAGAGGAGCTTATAGCGCCAAACGTAAAAGCTCTTTGCATTAATTCCCGTAATATAGCATTTTTCTATGTAGGAAACAAGATTTATAAGTCTTTGAAGCTCTGTGTTCTTTTTCTTTATGGATTTAAGGATTTTGATACCCGCTTTTACAAGGTCGCGCGACTTCTTTGCCTCCTTGATTTCAGCCCTGACGCGAAGGCTGAAGCAGTCGTGATTGCCCCAGTCGTCAAAGTTTCTGCCCACAACCTGATAAATTGCGTTGCCGAAATGCACACCCGGCTCGTTTGGATATTTGAAAGCTCGCGCAAGACAGATGGGGAATGCAGGCCCTATACGGAAGCACGCCCATTGGCTCTCGTCGCTCGGAACGTAGTGCTTTACCGACTCGTTAACAAGCGACATACCCTCGATGAATTTCTCATATTCGTCACCCGCGTACTGCCTTGCTATCTCGGTGTATTTTTCGTCAAAGCTCATAGCGCCGAGTGTAAAATTATTATTTGTCAGCCTCGAAATAAACGAGGGTAGGAAGCCGTAGTGGTGCGACTCCATAAGACCGACAAGCCCGTATTTTTCTCTCGACTCGAGAATACTTTTGTGTCTTTCGTTCCACTGCTGTGGGAACGGCTCGTAGGGTATAACTCCAAAGTCCCAGGTTCTTCCGCCTGTGTTCACCATGGAATAAAGCCTTATTCCGCGCTCCTTTGCAATCTCTGCCTCGCTCTTGAAGTATTCACCGGGTCCTACGTGGGATATAGTGTAATCCATTACCATACCGCGCCCGTTTCCCATCTCGTAGGTGTCAAACATTTCATACGTAACAAGCAGAGAAATATCTGTGGGAAGCGCACGCAGCAGCTTGACCCTAGCCTCTCTGTCAACGTAGCCGAAATTATAAGTCCAGAAAACCACGTCGGCATCGGGCTTTACGGCTCTTATGCTGTCGCGGACGAGCGAGAGCCACTGCGGATAATCGTTGCAGGGATACCAGCCCGGTGAAACCGTGCCGTCGGGTATTCCGTCCTCGGGAACTTCAAAATACTGCCTTTTTGCAACGTGTGGGTCGTTTGATGGAAACTCTATGGACTCACCGACGAAAATCATGCCCTTAAATCCGGGAACAGCCTTGAAAAGACCGCCGTAAACATCGGCGTATATTTCCTTTGCGCCCTCGTCCTCGGGGTGAACGAAGTTTTTTACGTAGCTGTATGCGTAAACGTCAATGCCGTACCTTTCCGCTCTTTTTATTATGTCGTTAAAGTCACATTCGCCATGCCCTGAATGTTCCTTATCCTTGACGAAAAGGAGTATTGCGTCATAGCCGTGATGCGCAAGAGTTGATAGATACTCGTCGGGGAACATATCCATGCCGCAGCCCGAATGAGTCATTCTGGGGCTGAAGGCGGGACGCTGCTCGGTGATGCCGAGCTTCAGATAAGGCGCCTTTCGCGTGTTCATTCTCTCCTCAAGAGAGTAGAATGCCTGCGCAATCGCACGCTCGTCGAAGGCTTGTATAGTGATGCCGTTTTCCGCTACGGTGATTTTTCTGCCCATATAGCCGTTTGCGTTTTCACCAAGTCTATCAGAACAAATAAAGGCGCGAATATCTGCGTTTTTTTCGGTAAAGACCGCCTTTATTCCAAACGCGGTTTTTAAGTAATCCTTAAAATCCTTCGCCGCCGTAAGAGCTACCTTGCCGTCGGATTTAAGCGAGACTTTTACCTCTTTTTTGAGTGCGTATTCGTCAGAGGAGGGAGTACTGTCCTCGGCTACGAAAATTCGGCTATGAGGATTGCAGAGCCTTTTTCTGAAATCGTAATTTTTCTCGTTTTTTAACATGGTGTTCTCCTTGTCGCCTTGCGTAAGGCTATACGTACTTGATGCTGACGCATTAGATTAATTTTATCATAAATAAAAAACTTTTTCATACTGACATAATTTACAAATTCTTTTACCTTTTATATATACATTGCACAAAAGCCGATAAAGAAAAATCCCCGCTTGCAAAATCAAAGCGGGGAGCTTCAATATTATTTTACCTCATCGTCGCGCTGCCATCTGAAATTACCTCTGACACCGGAAACCTCACCGAAGTATGTGAAGGAGTCGGGATATTTTTTCATAATTTCGAGAAATTCGGCAAGCTGACGCAGATTGATTATCGAGATTATCACGTGGCTCTCGCCGTCAGTATACATTCCGCGGCTGTCAAGCACGGTTGCGCCGTGCTTAAGATTATAAATGATGTCGTGGCGTATAGCATCGGGATTTTTTGTAATAATCTTTACCTCGATAGCGTTTCGGTTTTCCTTTTGTACCGCGGCGGACGCACGCTCAAAGATTACCATTTGTATCACCGAAAGAAGCACGCTGGATATATTGCCGTAAACGAAATAAGAGGTAGCAATGATAGTGTAGCAGATGATAACTATAATATTCTCGGTGTTCTTATGCGGCATTTTTTTCTGCACTATACAGGCGATAATGTCAATACCGCCCGAGGACGCTCCGATCTTCAACATAATTCCCGTTCTTACTCCAAAGAGAAATCCTGAGAATACCGCTGATATAAGTCCCTCGCCCGAGGGCATATATGCGTAAAGTCCTATCTGCTCGTAAAAAATCATCAATACGGAGGACAAAACGGTAAAAATAACAGTATAGATGACGTAGCGTCGGCTTAGGAAAAAGTATGCGACGGCAAGAAGGGGAATGTTGATAAGCAGTATGTAGTAAGCGGCGTTTATGCCCGTAAGCTCGTAGAGCATGGTCGCAATACCGTCAACTCCGCTTGGCGCAAAGCTTGCCGGATAGACAAACACGTGCATTCCCAGGGATGATATCAAGGCGGCAAAGAATATCAGCACGAGATTTTTAAGTTCTTTTACTGCTGCCGCGTTTTTCGTTGTATTCATTATGCGAGCGCTTCCTTTTGAATTAAAGTTCGTTGGTATGATTCCATGTCTTGAAGAGATGACGCCATACGTCGGTATGCGCCTCGCAGTCAAGGAAGTGAGCAAACAGCTCCTCTTTATTCGGGTCGGTGGATTTACCGAGAGCTATATCCTTATAGGGTGCAAGGCCTTCCCAATGGCAGAAGCGGTCCCAGCCGTCAAGCCAGCGTCCGTCGGCAAGCTCCTCGTTTCTTGCGCCAAAGTCAGCCATAATTTCCTCTGCTTTTTCTCCCTCTGCAATATCAGAGCCGTGGCCCGTTTCATAAAGGGGATAGAACTCAATTTCCACCTTGTCGGTAATGTTAAGACCTACAAGAAGAGATGTGTACCAGTTGTCAGGCTGACGTTTTTCAGAGCCGTAGGAGAAATTGAAGTTGCCCTGACCGTAAACAATGGGCGTACCCTCAAATATCTCATAGCAGCCGATGCAATGGCTGTGCTGAGTCATTACTGCGTCAGCTCCGCAATATACCATCTCATGGCAGAGATTAAGGAGTCTTGGAGATGGATATCCCGAGTATTCCTTACCGCCGTGATAGATGACGATAACGAAGTCGGATACAGCCTTTGCCGCTCTTATGTCCTGCATCGTGAGGAAGGGGTCAAAGGGATTTGCGCCCGCTCTGTTCGGCAGTGCGTACGTGTACTCATGCTCGCAGACGTTGATTATGGCGATTTTTTTGCCATCTCCCTCGATGAAGTAGGGCTTTCTTGAGTCGGTGTCGTTTTCGCCTATTCCGAAGTAGGGAAGTCCCGCATCCTCAAGAGCCTTTTGCGTATCCCTGAGGCCCTCGATACCAAAGTCAAAGACGTGGTTGTTTGCTAAAGCGACGTCCGTAACACCGAGCGCCTTGATGGTCTTTGCGGTTTCGATGGGAGCCTTAAGGTTGGGGCCGAATTTCTTTATTCTGTTTTCACTTTCGGTAAGCGCGCACTCAAGGTTGACGATAAATCTGTCGTACTCCTTTGCTACGTCACATACTTTGCCAAAAAGCCTGCGTACGTCGCCCTTAACGTAGTCGGGGGCGGTGTTGGTCGTGGGAACAAGGTCCGCGGCAAATAAAATTTTCATTGTTTTTCTCCTAACATATAAACTTGCGAGATGTCTGTTAAAGTCTTATACATTTTCATTATAACAAACGCCATTTTTACTGTCAATAACCGTAACGGACATATCTTACACTAAAAAGTTCTTTTTGGATTTGTTTTTATTCACAGTGCAGTGAACGTTTTTTCAAATTTCGGTCCGAAATTTAATTATCGGCCTCGATTATATTCTGATTAGAAGCGGTTATCCTTTCAAGAGTTGCAATCCAGGCAACAAAGGCGAGCGTGTGGTCGTAATATTTTTCAAACATAGCCTCGTATTTACCTAATTTTTCCGCTGCATCTCTTATAAGGAGGCTGTATTCCTTATCCTCGCCGACAGCTTTACTCCGAAGCGCCTTGGCTATAAGCTCACAGTACATCGTGTGAAGCTCGAGAAGCCTTACCGATACGGTTCTTACTCTTACCTCGGGACAGTCGTAATGCTTCTTTATAAGCGCCCCGCCTTTTTCAAGCACAGAGCCGATACCTTCAAGCTTTTTTGCAAGAGAGGGAGCATAGAGAGGAGATACGTTTTTATCCTCCGACCTCTCACACTGCAAATATTCATAGCTTATGTATTCTTCAAGTTCTTTAAGGTACTTGGCAAACTCTCTCCATTCTTCGCCGTAAGCCGCAGAAAAATATTCTTCTAAAAGCTCCTCGTAAGAAAGAGATGCATCGTACATGCTTCTTGCATAGGTGTAAAAAGCATAGCCGTTAGGGAAGAAGGAACGCTGAGAGCCGTCTTGAATAATTCCGTTAATTCCGCGCGAAAGATAAGCCTTTACGTCCTCATTTATTATCTTTGCAATCTTAAGTCCCGAAACGTCGTAGTACTGATGACGCCAGAAGTGATATTCAAAAGCAAACGAGCTTCCCGAATATGACTTCCTCCAATCGTCAAAGTAGGCGAGGTTTTCAGCCAGATTTTTGGGATAAACGTTTTTATTCCTAACGTAAGGATGGGTTTTGTACTCCACGCCGTCGTCGCTGAGAGAACAGGTGTAGCTTCGGGTGATAGGAGCAAGCATCAGCGAGAAGCGGTCGGGATTTTCTATCCGCTCCATCTCGGGCGCAAACGTAGTATCGGTGTAAACGATAAACACGATGCGGCTTGAAACTTTGCGCTTAGTAAGCTCTTTATCTATTCTGTTGAGAAGCATGCAGTAGAAGTCCGACGGAGTCTTTTTTTTGCACTCACCGCACTCGCAGTGATTATTTTCGACGTCGCCGAGCCAAACGTGAAGATAGTCTATGTTCCTGTGCTTTTCGGCATAGTCGCAAACGTACTGTACAAACAGCTCCTGCGCCTCGGGGTTTGACATGCAAAATTGGGTGTAGTTTGGAGTATTGCCGATAAGCTTTCTCTGTCCGTTTATCATTGCGACGAAGCTGCGAGAGCGCTCTGAAAGCGCGGCATCATTGTCGCCGTCCGTAGAACGAAGTGACGAGTTTATCCCGAACGGATCTGCCGTCCAACCGTGTCCAACTCCGTGATATTGTAAACCAAGCTTTGCAATTTCCGCTTCGCAAGCCCTTTTCCACTGTGAAATTTGCGAAAAGCTTACGTCCTCTTCGGGTCGGTTTTTTTCGTTATATGTGTGCTTGTAATAGCGTCTGTAATAAGAAGATGGAACGAGAAACTCCAGCATAACAAGGTTCATTCCGAGCTTCGGAGTAAAGTCTATTGATTCTATCATTATCTCCTGCGAAACCGCACCCTCAAGACACCAGCCGCGGTATCTCATAGAGGGCTTATGGCGGTATTTTACAGGGGTAATATTCTTTATCGGAACGTATTCGCCGTCAGGACCGGGCATAAGAAATCTGCAGCCGTTCTGCTTTAAGTATTCGTAAACCGCGATAAGCACCGATCTGGGATTTGAGCCTGCTATAATTCCGCCGTTCTCATCACAGTCGATGTAAATGATGTCGTCAAGCTCTGTGTCCTCGGCATCCGAGGTATCGAGTCCGAAGTCAGCCATAAGACCAAGACGAAATCCTTCCCTTGCCTCCGGTGAGTATCTTGTAAATACGGCATCGCCCTCGGGCATCATCATAAGTAAATATTTACGCAGCTCCTCTGCCGCATGATCAATAGCCGAATGTAAATTAATTTTATTTATGTAAAGCATTATCCCAGCTTCCTCTCATATAGCTTCATAAAGTTTTCCTCGGTAATACCGCTCTTTTCATAAGGGCAGGGACCCTCGCCGCCTATACCGCCGAGTATTCCCGAGTGGTCAGAGCCGCCCATTTTATAAAATCCCTTTTCGTCACACAAAGCCTCGAAGTATTCGAACTCCTCGTCTGTGACCTCGGGAAAACGGGTTTCAAAGCCCATAACGCCCATATCAAGAAAATCTTTTGTCAATTTCATCTGTCCGTGAGGATGCGCAACGATGGGAACACCGCCCGCAGCCTTTATTATCTCAACAACGTCGGCGGTTTGAAGCGTGGTATAGCTCTTACCCGTCTCGGCGTATACCGCTTCCTCAAGTCCAAGCGCGTAGGAGAAGTTAGGAGTTCTGAACTCCTCGTACTCCTCCGGCTTATATATACCGCGCTTTACCATGGTGGTAAACACCTGGTCGCAGCAGAGATAGTCGTTATACGGGTGGTCGTCGCGAATATCCTGCCAGGTAAGCCCCTTGCGCAGAGTCCCGCGCTCGATTCCCCAGTTAAACAGCACCTCGGAGCGCGAGGTCTGCACGCTCGAGCCGTAAGCTAAAAGCTCTGCCATAAACTTATTATCGGGATTGAAGTCAAAGCCGAGAAAATGCACCCCTCTGCCGTTATGACAGGTAGAAAATTCGCAACCCAGCACGGACTTTAACCCGAGCTTTCTCGCCGCTTTATTGGTGAAATAAGTACCTCTTACGGTATCGTGGTCGGTAAGAATAAATCCGCCGTGTCCCTGCTCCTTGGCAATTGAAACCAATTGCTCCGGCGTATACTCCGCATCCGAAAAGCATGAGTGGTTGTGACAGCTTGCAAATATTTTAGCCTCGGGTATCATATTATGGCACTCCTTGTTACAATAATGATATCACATTAAAATTCAAAATGTAAGATAGATAACGAAAGAGATTCAAACATTCAAAAAGTATATTAACTTAATTAGATATCTAATCTTAGCTTTTTAATTTTAGCATCTTGATTTCGAAATGTCAATTACTTTACTTCAAATAGCAGCAAAAATGATGTTAATACTGATTTTGTGTATATATTTTACTATGAAGAGAGGAGAAATGCTTGATTTTTTATAACTAATTTCCAAACAAAAGGTGAAAATCTTTACAAAAATGGAGGGATATTGTACAATGAAAACGAAAATGATAGTGTCGTGCGGTGTATTAGTTCTTTATATACCGCAGATTCAAATCTAACGAGGTGGACTGATGTTTTTAGAATTTGATGTTCAAAAGCTCGAAAGAGCGATGGAAGATTTTTATATCGCAACGGGCGTTAGCATCAGCGTAATGTACGAGGACTATACCCCTATCGGCAGTAAAAAGTCAAACAATCTCTATTGCAGACTTATTCAAAGCTCAAAGCAGGGGTTTGTCAGATGCATAAATTCAAATAGAACGCTCCTTGACGAATGTAAGGAGAAGAAAAAGCCGATAATGCATATCTGCCACGCAGGTCTTGTTGAAATGGCAGTTCCGATTTTATATAACGACCGCATAATAGGATACGTTATGCTCGGGCATATCCGCGCCGAAGGAATAAGCGTTGATTTTGAGGATAGGCTTTCGTCAATACCCACAGATGTAAATCTTGCGAGTGACGTTTTTTCTTCTCTTCCGACCTTTGAGGACAGAAAGCTCAGAAGTATAATGAATCTTGCAACCATGTTCGGCAAGTACGTCATTATAGAAAATCTGATAAAGCCGAAGGAGAGCGAAAATCTTGAGCATATACGGCATTACGTATATGAGAATATCGACAAGAAGCTCACCGCGCTTAAGATTGCGAGGGGAGTTCACGTTTCAAAAAGCACCCTTTACAATCTTGTCAGCGTTAATTTCGGCTGTACCGTCAGCGAGTTTATAAATAAGGTGAAAATAGATAAGGCGAAGGACCTTTTGCAGAAAACAGATCTCCAGGTGGACGAAATTTCGCAAAGGCTCGGCTTCTCCAGCCCCGCCTATTTCGGTAAGGTATTTAAGAGGTGCGTTGGAATTTCGCCGTTAAAATATAGAAAAGAGCAGAACACGAACGGTTACAATTAAGAAAGGAAAAAACATGAAAAGAAGGAGCTTGTTTTTAGTTTTAGCAGCGCTCGCTTGCGTGCTGACGCTGTTTTCCTGCACAGAGCCTGAAAATGAGGATTTCACAGAGGTAGAAAATCTTATATACGGCCCGGGAACGAGCGTTACCATAATAGCAAACGACAAGGCGGAGCATATCGACCTTATAAACTTTATGCAGCGTGAGATTTTTAACGTTACGGGAGAAACACCGAAGGTTAAGGACGATTCCGCAGAAGCGGGTAAGCACGAGGTCGTTATAGGTGAAACCTCGAGACCCATATCTCAAGAGGCGTACAGGCTTCTTTCGAGAATGGAGAAGGAAAGCGACAGCGAGACCGCCTACCTCATTTATTCAGACGGTTCTTCCATTGCAATAGCATACGAGAAGGATAGATACGGTATTAACATAACCGCCGATAAGGCAAAGGGCGTAATGGCGTATCTTGGTAGGAAAAATACATACGTTGCGGCAGCTCGCGGTGTAGTTTCGGGCGAGGTGTTTGACGCTCTTGCATACCAGGAGGAGATAGATGCCGAGGAGCAGGCGAAGGCGTGGGAAAACTTTGAGCGCGAGCTGAACGAAATGGGGGCTGACGGTAAGGCTATTGCCGATGCGGTTAAGCTCTATTACGACAGAGTTTGCACCAAGGACATTATTTCCTGGATGGCAAATCTTTACGACCCGGTGACAGGAGGATTTTACTTCTCAAACGGAGCGCGAAACACCGAGGGATTTCTTCCCGATGCCGAGTCAACGGCGCAGGCACTTGGTATATTTGAAAAGTTTGGATTAAACGTTGGCCTTAAGGAGAGCGTTCCCGACTGGATGCAGAAGCAGATAATAGCGTTCTTAAAGAAACTTCAGGACCCCGTCACGGGATATTTCTACCACCCGCAGTGGTCTAAGGCAGAGGTAAATGCTCATCGAAACAGATTAAACCGAGATTTGACAAAATCTGTGGCTACTCTTAAGTCCTTTGGTGTATTGCCTACGTACAACGCTCCTAATGGCGCTAAGGGTGACGGTATTCTCTGGAACGGCGAGCCCGTATCCTCGGGTACAAAGCCCGCATCCTCGCACATTACCGGAAGCCTTTTCGGCAGGAGTACGGTTTTAGCTGTATCTGCAGTGATGCCCGTAAGCACGGCGCCGGTTCCCGATAATCTAGTCAGCACAGAGACCTTCAGGGACTATCTTGACGAGCTTGACAGACAGCACGAGGAGGACGGACGCTCCTTCTATGCAATAGGCAACGAGGTCGGAACTCAGACCGAAGCAATAATTGAAAGAGATAAAACACTCGGCAATCCCCAGAGTAGCAATCTTAACGAAAAATATCCTCTCGGAACTATACTTTGCGAATGGTATACTAATCATCAGAATAAAGAAACAGGCCTTTGGGACGAGGGCGTAAATTACGATGCAACCAACGCGCTTTTGAAAATTTGCGGAACGTTCGGCTCGTTTGAGAGACTTTTCCCCAACGTAAATCTCGCGGTAGAATCCTGCGTTCAGATGATTTTGTCTAAGGACGAGGCGCTGACGGTATGTTACGTTTACAACATATGGATGTCGCTTGATAAGCTCTTTGACAACA
>JAZOAA010000177.1:0-14928 GCA_045595265.1 Eubacteriales bacterium | reverse complement strand
TAAAGTGCGGGGCTCGAAGGGGAAACGGTAGTGAATGACAGTCCGGTGGACTGTCAGAGCCGTGGAAGACCGAGCGCGCAGTTCGCGCGAGACCGAGCCCCGTAATCCGCTCCAAGTTAGGAACAGAGCCATATGGCTCTGTTTTTTGTTTTTGTAAACATCGGGCATACGACCGTACCGCAAGGTGCGGTTTTGCTCACCGTCTCGTGTGTAATTACAAGATTAAGGGAGTGATAATATCAGATGGGAGAATACCAAAGGAACGGTATATTTGAATAACGATATTTGCGCTCAGGCGTACAGGTAATGTACCGCTTTCGATAATAGTTAAGCTTTTTGCTCCTATGTGAAGTATTTTAGCCATTTCCTTTTTTGATAATCCATATTTCTTTCTTAGAGTTTTTACGTTTGCACAAAAATTCTTAATTTGTTCGTCATTTTCCGTGTTGACCATTAACATATTCCTCCTATAAACATTCGTATAAATGTTTATAATATATTATATCATTCAAATGAATGTTTTTCAAGCATCTAAACGAATGTTTGTGATAAAATCTACCTATTGAACAGAGGCACGACTTTATAGATGAGGTGTTTTTTATGTATTTTTACCAAAGACTGAGGGATATGCGCGAAGATTACGACAAAAAGCAGTCGGAGATTGCTGCGGTGCTAAATATAACCAGCCAGCAGTATCAGCTGTATGAATGTGGAAAGCGTGAAATACCTGCTCATCACCTTATAATTCTTGCTAGATTTTATAACGTATCGGTTGATTATCTTCTCGGTCTTATTGATAAACCCGAGCCGCTTGAGCGAAAATAACATAAAACCCGTGTGCGATGAGCACACGGGCAATTTTTTTAGTCGATGGTCATATCCATCTTTCTTCTGAGTATCTTTCTGAGAGTGTTCTTCGGGAACTCCTCTTCACGCACCTTAAGAAGTCCTACCTTCTTATAGGGAACGGCGGTCTTGTTATACTCATTGACAAACTTCTGGAAGTAAGCCTTAAAGTCGGTGATGCCCTTTTCCTCAAGGAGTGTCTTGTCGGGATATATCTCGGCAACGATGGTGTTAAACGCGATGCCTCTCTTTGATTTACCCTCGTAAACAACGATGTCAACAAGGCCGGGAGTCGCGCTGAGAGCATCTTCAATTTCCTCGGGATAAACGTTCTTACCGTTAGAAAGAATGATGATATTCTTAAATCTTCCGGTGATGTAAAGGATTCTGTCACCTTCCTTGGTGATTTCCATTTTACCTGCATCTCCCGTGCGGAAATATCCGTCCTCGGTGAATGCCTCCGCGTTCGCCTCGTCATTCTTGTAGTAACCGAGCATTACGTTAGGACCTTTAACCTGAATCTCGCCCTCGCCGTTTTCGTCAGCGTCGGCAATTCGGCAGTCAACGATGGGGAGAACCGGTCCTACGCTCTTTGGAACTATATAATTATTATGGTTTACTGCAATGATGGGAGCGCACTCAGTGATTCCGTAGCCGTTAAGCACCTTGACACCAAGGCCGTCAAACAGCTCTGCCATCTCCTGATTGAGAGGTGCGCCGCCGGAGATTATCATATTAATCTCACCACCGAACGCGGAAAGCACCATCTTTTTGAAAAGACCGTCAAAAGGCTTTAAGCCAATCTTGTGGCAGGACTTGTTAAGAGAGATGAGGGCCTTAACGATACCGCCGACAAACTTACCCTTTTCGTCAATACCCTTGAGTATTCTTCTGTAAAACGTTTCGACGTAGAGGGGAACTGCAACGAGGTGACCCGGCTTATGCTCCTGAAGCTCCTTTAAGATATACTTTACGCCCGAAGAGATGTAAACGTCGCAACCGATAGAGTTCTGTCCGTAGATTGAAACGGACGAGCCGTAGGTGTGGTGAGGGGGCAGCACGTTCATACATTTGACAGAGAAGTCGATGAAGGGAATAACGTCGGCAAGGTCGGACATAAAGTTTCTCTGTGAGAGCATAACGCCCTTGCCCTGTCCGGTAGTACCCGAGGTAAATACAAGCTCTGCGAGAGCATCGGGGTCTATCTCCGCATTGTAGTATGCAGAAGAATCCTCCGCGAACTTCTTAGCACCCGCCTCGCGCCATGCGGCAAGGCTGTCCTCTCCGTCACCCGTAAGGTAAAGGGGTGCGGGAAGTCCGAGACCCTCTACAATGTAATTGCCCTTTTCGGCAATATCAACGTCGCACATAAGGAAGTCGCACTCGCCGTTCTTTACTGTGTCGAGAAGGTCCTCCTTTGACCAGTCTCTGTCAAGAGGAATCCACACGCTTCCGATAGCCATAATCGCGTAATAGCTCTGGATTATCTGATAGGTGTGCTTACCGATAACGGCAATCTTCTTACCCTGAAGCCCCCTTGCTATAATCTCGGTAGCGAAGGCACGCACGTGGTCGCGCATCTGGTCGTAGGTAACCTTTACAGGCTCCTTGTCGTGAGGATTTACGCGGTAGCGGTAGGCTACTTTGCCTTTGTAACGCTCACCGATATCTTCAACCATCTCTCTGATGTTGAGATATTCTCTTTTTTCGTGTAAAGCTTTTACTTTCATAGTTTTATAAAACCTTTCTTTTTTATTTTCGTAAGCCGATGTATGAAGGTAAAGCCGAAGCAGCCCGCCAGGATCGGGGGATGTCGGGAAGTGCTGCGGTGTTGCCCTGCATGCAACGCTTATGAAAGCTGTCGGAAAACTCCAAACATTGACATTTTAGCACATTTTGTTAAATTTGTCAACATATAGCGGGGTTGTTGAACATATGTTACGCTTACGGTTCGTTATCTTTTTTTCTTGAAATAGTCTGACAGAATCTTTGCGCACTCTTCGCCGAGAACTCCGCCCACAACCTCTGGTCTGTGATTTAGGGGAATTTCGGTAAGATTGAGTGCCGAGCCGAATGCTCCGAATCTAAAATCCTTTGCACCGTAGACGACTCTTGGTACTCTTGCATTTATTATAGCACCGCCGCACATACAGCACGGCTCCATTGTGACGTATAGGGTAACACCCGGCAGCCTCCAGCCTCCAAGAGCCGCGCATGCGCGTTCTATTGCCACAAGCTCCGCATGGTGAGTTGCGCACTTGTCGCCCTCTCGCGTATTATATGCCTCGGCAATAATTTCACCGTCACGTACGACAACTGCCCCGACGGGTACTTCGTCGCGCTCCTCTGCCTCTTTTGCCAGAGCGATTGCGCGCGACATAAAATGCTCATCTTCTTCTATTTGCGAACTAAACTTTACATTATCCATTGTTTTAACCTAACCTAAGACGTTTATAATAGCGATAAACAGGGTGGGCGCTATAAAAAATAATATCTCTAAAGGCACATGCTTTTTCTCGGAGTGTAAGAAAATTTCTTGTATTACTCTCTTGTATTCCTTTCGCTTTTTTAATATTACAGCAACCGAAAACAGCGAGAGAACCACCAGCACGAAGATATAAATTATACAGAACGGCGAACTTGATGAGCCGTATATCCATGCAAGAGATATCACGTTATTTACAAAATGAAGCGCGACAGACGGCCATACACTCTCTCCGAGAAGGTCTAATGCAAAAAAGGTAATTCCGGCAAACAGAGCATAAGGAATCGAGTGCAGGCTCGTGTGTGCGAAGGCAAAGCAGAGAGATGAAACTACCAAAGCTCCGCGCTTTGAATAAGGTGCAATAAGCAAAAGGGGCAAGAGCCTGAAAAGGCTTTCCTCAAGAAGCGCGGGCAGTGCCGCATTGAAAAGAACGTCAAGACCCACGTTGCCGTAAAGGGTTACGCTGCTGTCCGCACCGCCGAAAAGATGTATAATCAGCGAGGTGAGATATGATATCAAGAAAATCAAAAGAAGGGCGGGGCATACAATAGGCAAAATAAGACGGACGTTTTTTACCTTTTTCATCGGAAGATTTACAATTCCTTCTTCTCTTTTTATAAAGTACAGTCCGACAGCCGTCGGCAGAAGAAACGCTGATATATATAATAATATTGAAGGCAATCCCGAAAAGGAGCCTGATACGGCAAGCAGTAAAAGAAAGAGCAATGATAAAAAAGTATAGAGCCTTGTCCGTTCCTTCATATAGGGCTCCTTTCGTAAAAATCAAACAATTGAAAAGCGCAGCTTTCCGCGGATTATATCAACCTCTTCAAGGCAGACCTCTATTCTGTCCATAAGGTGAAAGCTGATATCTTTACTCCGCAGCGTCAGCGTTTTTTCATCAAAAGTAAACACTCCGGGAAGCTCGGAAAGCGGAATAAGACCCTCGCAGGTGTTATCAAGACGGCAGAATATTCCAAAGCGTGATACTCCCGAAATAAATGCCGTATAGGTATCACCGAGATGCTCCGCCATATAAAGTGCTTTATATAAATCCTCTATCCTGCGTTCAGCCTCCTCGGCTCTGCGCTCTGCCTCGGTTGCCGCGGCAGCCATTCTGCGAGCGTACGAGGTATAGGAGGTGGCTTTTTTACCGCCAAGCAGCACTTGCTTTATAATTCTGTGGGTCGCAAGGTCGGAAAGCCGTCTTATCGGAGAGGTGAAATGGCAGTAACATTCAAGTCCAAGCCCGAAATGAGCGCGTCTTTCGGCACAATACTCCGCCTTTGACATCGCTCTGAGCATAGGATATGACACCACCTCGAGCATATCGCGTCTTTCTGCCTCGGACAGAAGCGAGGCGAATGCCTTACCCGACACTTCTCTTTTTGAGATAACCGAGGTATCAAAGCCCAGCGTGTGCGCGTAATTTATAAATTCATCAAGCTTTTCCTTCGGCGGCTCGTCGTGTACTCTGTATACGCAGGGAATACCGCGCTCGTAAAGCAGAGTGGCAACAGCCTCGTTTGCTATCAGCATAAGCTGCTCGATAATTCTCTCTGAAACGCCCCGTTCTCTCTTTGCCATATCGACAACCTCGCCGTTCTCGTCGAGTATAAGCTCTGCCTCCGGGGAGTCAAAGTCGATATATCCCGCCCCTCTTCTGCGCTTTGCAAGAATTTCGTAAAGCTCGCGCATTACTTTGAGGTGGGGCAATGCGTCATTGTATTTTTCAAGAAGGGAAGAGTCGGCACTGCCGTCAAATACAGCGTTTACCTCCGAGTACACACCGCGAAGCGAAGAGGTAATAGCACCCTCGTAAATTTCTGTATTTATTATCTCTCCGTCACGTGAGATATCTATTACCGCAGAAAGGGTAAGCTTCTCCTCGCCGGAGTTAAGTGAGCATGCGCCGTTTGACAAAATGGGCGGCAGCATCGGCACGACCTTGTCAACGAAATATACGCTTGTTCCGCGTGAGGTCGCGCACCGCTCAAGAGCTGATTTTTCTTTAACGTAATGCGAAACATCGGCAATGTGAACACCAAGAGTGTAGCCAAAGTCGGTTTTTTTGACCGAAACCGCGTCGTCGAGGTCCTTTGCATCCGCACCGTCAATAGTCATAATGTATTCGTTGTCAAAGCGAACTCTGTCAGATGGCATAGGTGCATTTGCGGACTCGGCAGCCATAATAAGCACCTCTTCTGAAAAGTCGCACTCTATACCTACCTCCGCGAGTATCGCCTCGTAGTTTGCCTCTCTTGATTCCGTATGTCCGAATATTCTTACAACGGCACAGTCTGCCTCAGCGTGTGCATGGCGGTTAAGAAGAGCCTCAACCTTGTCGCCTATTTCAGCTCCCATGGTATCGGTAATAGCCGGGGTTATCGCAAGGTGGGTATCATCGGGTATAAGAACGTATGCGCGATAGGTTCGTCTGCCGTGGCGGTAAATTTCCTCATCAACCGTTCCGATAACGCTGCGCCTGCCGTACTCGATAATTTTAGTAACTCTGCCGTCAGTGCGGGAGATGCCCTCGGAGTCCGTATATTCATGATATATTACTTCAACCCTGTCACCGTCAAGCGCACCGTGGGTTTTGCGCTCGGGAATGAAAATATCTGTCTCGCCCTCGCCGAGTCTGACAAATCCAAAGCCGCTTTTCGTGGAGGAAAATACACCTTCGCAAAGCATCTCGTCGCGTGATGCTCTTCCCGCGACTCTTGCTCGTCTGCCGCCGTCAAACGTGTCGTGAATCTTAAAGTCGCCGTACTTAGAGTCCACCTCTCGTACAGCGCGCATGAGCTCGGCTCTTGCCGCGTCCTTAGAGCGTCTTTTGTGTGTATTTCTCTTTGTGAATTTTGTAAAATCTTTTTTCTTCATTATAAAAAACTCCGAGTATTTTACTTACAGTTTTTGCTCGGTGTGATAAATTATTCAACAAAAACAAAGGGCCGCCGCAATTGCGACAGCCCGTGCTTTTAATTAACCGAAAATGTCCTTATAGGAGTTAAGCTCCTTCCAAGCATCAAGCTCGTAGGTTGCGAAGAAATCGGGCTGAATAACATAAACAGCCAGAACCGCAAGAGCAAATACGATAGCTGCAACAAGTGTGCAGATAAAGATAGTTCTGTCAGCGTGAGAAGCCTTGTCCTTACCGTAGAAGGTGTCAGCACCACCGGAGATAGTACCCGAAAGACCCTCGTCGTTGCCCTTCTGAAGCATAACCGCTACTATAATAAATACTGCCGAAACAAGCAGAACTATAAGAAGAATACCTTCAAGAATTTCCATTTTTAATGCCTTTCAAAATTTACTGGCGCACATAGCGCATATTAATATAGATGTATTTTACCACAAAAGATAAAAAAATGCAATACCTTTTTGATATTTTTCCTCAAAATCGTGAATATTTATTTTCTATTTGCATTATCTGTTATATTTTCGACCCCTTGCAGCAAGCTCCCAGAAGGCAACCGCCCCTGCTGCCGCGACGTTCAGCGAGTCCACACCGCCCGACATGGGTATCTTTACCGTATAGTCACACATATCTATGGTTTCCTTCTTTAATCCGCGCCCCTCGGTGCCAAGAATTATGGCAAGCTTTCTTTCGCCCCTTATTTTATCGTCGTCAATATCGACCGTGTTGTCGCGCAGAGCCATTGCCACAGTCTTAAAGCCCATTTTCTTAAGTCTTTCAATATCTCTTGGCCAATCGTCCGCGCGCTCTCCGATTTTAGCAAAAGGAACCTGAAAGACGGTTCCCATACTGACTCTGACAGCTCTGCGGCACAGCGGGTCACAGCAGGTGGGTGTTATGAGCACGGCATCAACGTTCAGCGCCGCTGCACAGCGGAAGATAGCGCCGATGTTTGTAGAGTCGCATATTTCCTCAAGAACTGCTATTCTCTCGGCATTTTCACATAGCTGCTCCGCCGTCTTTACAGGCGGCCTTTTCATAGCGCAAAGTGCGCCGCGCGTCAGCTCAAATCCTGTAAGCGAAGAGAGAACCTCGCGTTCCGCTATATATATCGGCACGTTATCGGGAAGTCTTTCGATAATATCCTTAACAGACGAATTTATAAGTCTCTCGTCAGTAAGAAAGGCTATTGGCTCACAGCCAGAGTTCATCGCGACCTCTATAACGGTCGGACTTTCGGCAATGAATATTCCGCGCTCGCCCTCAATAGAGGACCTAAGCTGTGCTCCTGTCAGTCTTACGAAAATATCAAGCTCGGGTGAGGCAAAGTCCTCAACCCGTATAAACTTCTTCATCATGTCACTTCCTTCCCAAAAGGATATGTCGGTTATATAAGTATATCACACTTTACTGTAAAAGTCCAGATGAAATTCTTGACAAAATATACTATAAAGGTATATAATTAATACGATAAAATAATTTTCGAGGCAAAGAGAATGAAAAGAAAGTTTGAAGTCAGCGGAATGAGCTGTGCTGCCTGCTCTGCAAGGGTAGAGCGCGCGGTGTCCGCCCTTGACGGTGTAGAGAGCTGTGCCGTAAATTTACTCTCCAATTCTATGACGGTAGATGGCAGTGCCACAGATGAAGAAATAATAAACGCTGTTGTCAAGGCGGGATACGGTGCAAGTTCGGGCGATAGCAAGAAAACCGAGAAAAATGACAACTCTGATTTACAAAACAAAGAGAAAAAGAGTATTCTTGCAAGGCTTATCGTATCGGCATTACTGCTTCTAGTTTTGATGTATGTTGCAATGGGACACACGATGCTTTCGCTCCCACTGCCGCCATATCTTGAAAAAAATCCTATGTCGATAGCCATTTTGCAGTGTGTGATATCGGCAGTTATATTGGTCATTAATCAGAGATTTTTTATAAACGGAGTAAAGGGTATAATTAACCGTTCACCCAACATGGATACACTTGTAGCTTTGGGTTCGGGCGCCTCGTTTGGCTGGAGCCTTTGGGTACTGTTTATGATGAGTGACGGACTTTTGGCGGGAGAGAACGTATCCCACTACCTTCACGGCTTGTACTTTGAGTCGGCAGCGATGATTTTGGTACTGATAACACTTGGCAAGATGCTCGAGGCTAGAGCAAAGGGCAGGACTGCCGAGGCTATCAAAGCTCTTATCAGTCTATCTCCAAAGAGCGCGAACGTTATTCGCGACGGCAAGGAAATCACCGTGCCCGCCGAGCAGGTAAGAGTCGGGGATATATTTATCGTAAGACCGGGAGAGTCGTTTGCTGTTGACGGTGTTGTTACCGACGGCGAGAGCAGCGTAAACGAGGCGGCGCTTACGGGGGAGTCTGTTCCCGCCGATAAAACAGTCGGCGACAGGGTGCTTGCCGGGTCGGTAAACGGCTCGGGATTTCTTACCTGCAAGGCAACGGTTGTCGGTGAGCAAACAACGATAGCTACGGTTATACGAATGGTAGAGGACGCCTCGGCAACCAAGGCTCCTATCTCAAAAATCGCCGACAGAGTAGCGGGCGTTTTCGTTCCCGCGGTTATCGCGGTATCACTCGTGACCCTTTGTGTGTGGCTTGCTGTAACGGGGCTTGACGTCGGCTATTCGCTGGAGAGGGCAATATCCGTTCTTGTAATAAGCTGTCCTTGCGCTCTCGGACTTGCAACACCCGTTGCTATAATGGTCGGCAGCGGTGTTGGCGCAAGGGTCGGAGTGCTTTATAAGAGTGCCGAGGCGCTGGAGCTTGTCGGACGCGCGGGTTGTGTTCTTCTTGATAAAACAGGCACTATAACAAGGGGCGAGCCGGAGGTCGTTGACGTCGTTCCCTTCGGCGAGTGTACGAAAGAGGAGCTTATTTCGGTTAGCTCATCTCTTGAAGCGTACAGTGAGCATCCCCTGGCAAAAGCCGTGTGCAAATACGCGGGTGAAAGTTATAAAAAATATCCTATAACCGATTTTAAGGCTCTTACAGGCAGCGGTGTCTTTGGAAGATGTGAAGGCTCCGAGGTATACGGAGGAAGCTTCAGATTTATATCAGAAAAGGCTGCTATTACCGATGAGGCAAGAGGAGTCTATGAGAAATTTGCCGATGAAGGAAAAACTCCGCTGTTCTTCTGCCGCAGTGGCGAGGTGATTGGAGCTATCGCGGTGCTTGATACTGTCAGAGAGGACAGCCGCGAGGCAATAGAGCGGCTCAAAGGTCTTGGACTCAAGGTTGTAATGCTGACCGGCGATAATGCAAAGACGGCAAAAACCGTTGGCGATATGGCGGGAGTTGATGAGGTGATACCCGAGGTGCTTCCGGACGGCAAGGAGGCTGTCGTGCGCTCCTATTCCGAGCGTGGCAAGGTGATTATGGTTGGTGACGGTATAAACGATGCTCCCGCACTTATGAGAGCCGACGTAGGTATGGCAATCGGGGGCGGAACGGATATAGCCATAGATTCCGCTGACGTTGTGCTTATGCGCGACTCTCTTATGGGAGTTGTAAACGCGGTGCGCCTCGGACGCGCGACCCTTCGTAATATAAAGCAAAATCTATTTTGGGCATTTATATATAATAGCATAGGTATTCCGCTTGCAGCGGGCGCGTTTATCGCACTCTTCGGTTGGGAGCTTAACCCCATGTTCGGCGCTTTGGCGATGAGTCTGTCGAGTGTGTCCGTGGTTTCAAATGCCCTTCGCCTTAATACCTTTAAGGAAATTTCGGCAGCGCCGAAAATCAAGTCGGAAATCAAAGAAACAAATCATAAAGAGGAGAAACGTAAAATGAAAACTACGATTAAAATTGAAGGAATGATGTGTCCTCACTGTGAGGGAAGAGTAAAAAAAGTGCTTGAGGCTATTCCCGGTGTTGAGTCGGCTGACGTAAGCCACGTAAGAGGCGATGCCGTTCTGACGCTTAATGAAGAGGTGGAATATGATATTTTGGCAAAAGCCATAACCGATGCGGGATACACCGTTGTTGAATAAAGCAGAAATATTTGTAAAATTTTACCGAAAAAACTGCATATATGTTCGAAAATGATGTTTTTTTGGACGAAATGATAGCATCGCGATAAAAAACTGTTGCAAAATCGACAAAAATAATGTAAAATAAATGTAAAACCGATAACTTTGTCGTTTAATCAATCTCCGGAAAGGGAACTTTTATATGGGCATTTTTGAAATACTCCAGTTGATATGCGGTCTTGCGCTCTTCCTCTACGGAATGGACGTTATGGGCGAATCGCTGAAAAAGAGCGCCGGCTCAAGCTTAAAAACCATTCTTGGAAAGATGACATCAAACACGTTTAAGGGATTTCTCCTTGGACTTTTGGTGACTTGCGTTATTCAATCATCATCGGCAACGACGGTTATGGTCGTCGGCTTCGTAAACTCGGGTACGATGACTCTTGTACAGTCTGTTGGTGTAATCATGGGTGCAAACGTTGGTACTGCGATAACCGCTTGGCTTACTGCTCTTTCAGGTCTTGGCGGCGAGAGCGGCGCCGATGTCGTAGGCGCTCTCGAGTGGTTGAAGCCTGATGCATGGATGCCCATTCTTGCTCTTATCGGTATTTGCCTGATTATGTTCGTTAAGCGCGGAAAGAAGAAGGATATAGGCGCGGTTCTTCTCGGGTTTGCCGTTCTTATGACGGGTATGGACATTATGTCAGGCGCTGTTTCGGGTCTTAAGTCGGATGAGGGCTTCAAGGCTATCCTCACAATGTTTGACAATCCCCTCCTCGGTGTTATGGCGGGCCTTATTCTTACCGCTATCGTCCAGTCCTCTTCCGCATCTGTCGGTATTCTTCAGTCGCTTACCGTTACGGGCGCTATCACCTACGGCGCGGCAATTCCCATCGTTATGGGACAGAATATCGGTACTTGCGTTACGGCTATGCTCTCGTCGATAGGCGCAACTAAAAACGGACGCCGCGCGGCGCTCATTCACCTTTATTTCAACATTATAGGCGTTGTCATCTGGCTCTCGCTGTTCTATCTGTTTGACTGGCTGATAGGTTTTGCCTTCGTTGATGCCGTAACGAACATGTGGGATATCGCGATTATCCACACCGTCTTTAAGATACTTTCCGTTATAGCGATTGCACCGTTCTACAAGCTTCTCGTAAAGCTGGCGCTTCTCACCATAAAGGACGACCCCTCGGAAAACGAGAGCGCAAATCTCCTTGACGAGCGTCTTTTCGAAACACCTACCGTTGCAGTTGGCAGAGCCACTGAGGTAACTATGGCTATGGCTGAAATATCCTGCAAGGCCCTTTCCGATTCTCTCACCCTCTTTGATAACTATGACCCGAAGGTTGCAGAAGGAGTTCGCGACCTTGAAGGAAAGGCTGATACCTACGAGGATACTTTAGGCACTTATCTTGTTAAGCTTTCCGCGAGAGACCTAGACCTTAGGGATTCAAAGCAGATAACGAAATTGCTTCACATAATCGGCGACCTCGAGCGTATCTCTGACCACGCGGTTAACGTTATAGAGTCGGCAGAAGAGATGAAGGAGAAGAAAATAGAATTTTCACAGGAGGCACAGCGCGAGCTTTCAGTTATGAAGGAGGCGGTAGCCGAGATACTCTCTCTTACCGAGCGCGCTCTTAAAACAAACGACGTATCTCTTGCCGCAGAGGTAGAGCCTCTTGAGCAGGTTGTTGACGACCTGCGCGACAAGATAAAGCTTAACCACATTATCCGACTTCAGAAGAGCGAGTGCTCAATAGAGCATGGCTTTATCCTCGCAGACCTTCTTAACAACTTTGAGCGTGTATCCGATCATTGCTCAAACATCGCAGGTTGTGTAATAGAAATATCAACCTACGATGCTATGGATCTTCATAAATATCTCGCCGACGTAAAGCATGGCAGCGAGGCTTATGAAGAGAAATATACCGAGTATAAGAAAAAATACGCTCTGTAATCCTTTTTAGCTCTAAAAAGGCAAGCGCAAACAACGCTTGCCTTTTTCTGTATAAATTCTTCTTTTATTTTCTGAAATTACCACTTGACAAAGCCACGTCTTTGTGATACAATTTTAGCAAATGGCAATGACGGAGAGGAAGCCCGAGGAATGCTTTTCAGAGAGCCGCGGTTGGTGCGAGGCGGCAGCTGGGTGCGGTGCTTTTATGGCTCCCGAGTCGGCAGGGTGAGCTTTTGTAAGCTCTGCACGCAGGCGCAGCGTTAGAGGCGAGAGGCTTTTTTGAGCCGGGAGAGGCACTTTTTGTGCAATTTGAGTGGTACCGCGGACTGTCGTTCGTCTCAATGTTTTTTGAGATGGCGGCTTTTTTCTTTTTGAAAGAAAATGAGAAATTAAAAATGAGAAATTAGAAATCACGGAGGATTTTATAAAATGAGCAAGACAAGAATTGAAACGAAATGCGTTCAGGGCGGCTACAATCCCGGAAACGGTGAGCCAAGACAGATTCCGATAATTCAGAGCACTACATTTAAGTATGCGACGAGCGAGGATATGGGAAAGCTCTTTGACCTTGAGGCATCGGGCTACTTCTATTCAAGACTTCAGAACCCCACCTGTGACACCGTTGCCGCGCGTATCTGCGAGCTTGAGGGGGGCACTGCGGCAATGCTTACCTCGTCCGGTCAGGCGGCTAACTTCTTCGCTGTTTTCAACATTGCATCAAACGGTGACCACGTGGTTGCCTCCAGCGCGATATACGGCGGAACTTACAACCTCTTTGCCGTAACGATGAAGAGAATGGGCGTTGATTTCACCTTCGTTTCTCCCGATGCGACCGAGGATGAGCTTCGCGCAGCCTTCAAGCCTAACACCAAGGCGCTCTTTGGAGAAACTATTGCAAACCCCGCGCTTACAGTTCTTGATATTGAGAGATTTGCCAAGGTTGCTCATGAAAATAACGTTCCCTTGATTATTGATAACACCTTTGCAACTCCTATAAACTGCCGTCCGTTTGAGTGGGGGGCGGATATTGTTACTCACTCTACAACGAAATATATGGACGGTCACGGCTCGGCTGTCGGCGGTTGTATCGTTGACTCGGGTAAGTTTGACTGGAAGGCGGCAGGAAAGTTTGATTGCCTCTGCACACCCGACGAGAGCTACCACGGAGTAAACTATTACGAGAGATTTGGCATGGAGGGTGCTTATATAACCAAGGCGACAGCACAGCTTATGCGCGACTTCGGCTGCACCCAGTCGCCACAGTCTGCATTCCTTCTTGGACTCGGACTCGAGAGCCTGCACGTGCGTATGGAGCGCCACTGTCAGAACGGACTTGCGGTTGCACAGTTCCTTTCATCACACCCTAACGTTACATGGGTAAGATACCCATCTCTTAAAGGAGATAAGTATTACGATCTTGCCGACAAATATATGCCAAACGGCACTTGCGGTGTCGTTAGCTTCGGTGTTAAGGGCGGACGTGCCGCAGCCGAGAAGTTTATGAAGAATATGAAGCTCGGCGCAATAGAAACACACGTTGCCGATGCCAGAACCTGTTGCCTGCATCCTGCCAGCGCAACCCACAGACAGATGAATGATGCCGAGCTTCTTGCCGCAGGCGTTTCACCTGACCTTATCCGCTACTCTTGCGGAATAGAGAGCGCCGAGGACCTTATCGACGACCTTCGCCAAGCACTTGAGTGCATATAAGGTCATCCTCATCCACCGCCGAAGGCGGTCCCCCTTCCCCTAGCTTGGGGAAGGCTATTCGAAATTGAAAGTGCCGAGGATCTTATCGATGACCTTCGCCAAGCACTTGACACAATAAACTGAAAAAAGAGAGGAGTAAGCCGTGCCGATTAAAATTCCAAACGAGCTTCCTGCCGTAAAAATACTTGAGCGCGAGAACATTTTTGTAATGACCGAAAACCGCGCTATAACACAGGATATCAGACCCTTAAAGATACTGATTTTGAACCTAATGCCAACTAAAGTTGACACAGAGACGCAATTATCCCGACTTTTAGGCAATACCCCCCTCCAGGTTGAGATAGAGCTTATCCACACGGAAAGTCATAAATCAAAAAACACCTCGGAGGAGCATCTACTCGCGTTCTATAAGCAATTTTCCGACGTTAAGGATAACTACTACGACGGCATGATAATCACCGGTGCGCCAGTTGAGAAGATGGCGTTTGAGGAGGTTGACTATTGGCAGGAGCTTTGCGAAATCATGGAGTGGTCAAAGACTCACGTGCAGTCAACTCTTCACATCTGTTGGGGCGCACAGGCGGGACTCTATTATCACTTCGGTATTGAAAAATATATGCTTGACGAGAAGCTGTCGGGTGTCTATGAGCATAAGGTTGACTACAAGCGCTCGATACTCTTCCGAGGATTTGACGACGTGTTTTACGTACCTCATTCCCGCTACACCACAGTGTCAAGAGAGCAAATAGAGGAAACCAAGGGGCTTAAAATTCTCGCCTCCTCCGACAAGGCGGGCGTCTATGCCGTTTCAACAAAGAACGGCAGACAGATATTCCTTACAGGTCACTCTGAGTACGATGTCGATACCTTAAATAAGGAGTATACGCGCGATAAGCTTGCGGGAATAAACCCGAATATTCCGGAAAATTATTTCCCGAACGACGATGATACAAAGCCCCCGCTCATCAAGTGGCGCGGTCACGCAACACTACTCTTTACCAACTGGCTCAATTACTTCGTA
>JAZOAA010000176.1:0-34311 GCA_045595265.1 Eubacteriales bacterium | reverse complement strand
GGGAACATAATTGCAGAGCGGCATAAAGATAAAATATAATTCTGCCCCGAATTAAATAACAAAATACAAAAAAGCAACCTTATTCCGTTCCGTTTTTGTATTTTGTCATTTAATTCGCGGCAGAATTATATTTCATCTTCATGCTGATCTGCGATTATGTTCCCGTCCATGATATGCAATTTACAAATTCTGGCAGTCCGTTCTTCGACATATTCGGCATTTTTATCATATACACCGATATCTCTGCCATGGTAGACGGCATAATATTCACCGTTATATTTTATAACGCTGTGGTGACCTGTTCCCTCTTCAAAATCGTTTCTTGTGATTATGGGAGAAAATTTGCCACCGTCGGTATACTTTATAAAATCGACTTTTCTTAAATCTGGTTCATCGCTTTTTGCGGCGCAGTAGCCTATATGGTACGTCTCGTCCTCGTAGCATCCTCCGCTATACATAAGATACTGCCAGTCACCTTCTCTAAACCAAAACGCACCCTCTATGGTGTGCCACTGAATTTTATCATTGCACTGCGGGGTGAATTTCTCTTCATCAAGAGTTGGAATAACCTTTTCGACAGGCTCACCGTCAGGGGTGTAAGGGTCTTTCATTTTTACAACAAAAATTCTCGTGCCTGCACGACGGGTTTCGTCAAAGTTCCAATCGTTCATCGAAAGCCAAAGATACAGTCCGTCCTCTGTTTCTACCGCGTGGGAGTCAATCGAAAACTCGTCATATATCTTTTTCGCATTTTTGTAAGGACCCAGAGGGGTGTCAGATTCTGCAACGTGCATATACTGATTGGACTTTTGACTCTCTCTACAAGACACATACATATAATACTTGCCGCGGTATTTGATTACAGATGGCGCCCAAAAGTCAAAGCAACCGGCAGCAAAGTCGGTTACAATGCCCTCGTATTTCCACTCTCCGAAAATATCGTTTGAAGAATACGCCTCAACACCGCCTATATTGATACCGCTAACAAAAATATAAAATTTGCCGTTGTCCTCAAAAATAAAAGGGTCGGCTTGTTTTTTGTCTTTTCGGTCAAATTTAAGCTTCATTGTTTTTCCCTTTTTTGATTTATTATATCACCGAGGCTTTAGTTTGTCAACATTACTATTTTAATTTTTCTATTATTCTTCTGACCATATCAAACGGAATCACGGTTAGTGCCAAACCTAAGACAAAACCAAGCTCCTTCATGCTCAAAGGAACGCAACGGAATACTTCTCCGCCATAATATATCATAAATATCTGTATTACCGATATGGCTATCATTATTGCTATAAAGAGCTTGTTTTTAGTTATATTAGAAAAGATCCACATACGTTCAGAACGCGCACCGAAGCAATTAAATATACCGAGGAATATAAAAAGTGCGTAAAATGCCGTGTAAAAAGCATCGGGCGAGGAATAAAACCTATAAACGTCCTTAAAAACAAAAGACGTTAAGAAGAAAATGCACAACGCAAGAGAATATGCGCCTTGTATGAATATATGCTTCAGCATTTCACGGGATAGAATAGGCTCATCGCGCCGTTTTGGCTTTTCGCTCATATAATATTCAAGCGCCGGCTCTCCCGCGAATGCAAGTCCGCCAAGAGTGTCCATAATGATATTTACCCACAGCATTTGAATAATAGTTATCGGAGTATCAATTCCTATAAATTGTCCAAGAAGAGAAACACCGCATGCCGCTAAATTCATTATCAGCTGGAAGGTGATAAACTTTCGTATCGACTTGAAAATTGTTCTTCCGTAAAGAACGGTTTTAGATATAGCCATAAAGCTATCATCCAAAATTACTATATCCGAGGCACTCTTTGCTATATCAGTTCCCGAGCCCATGCTAAACCCTACGTCGCACAGTTTAAGTGCGGGAGCATCGTTTATACCGTCACCCGTCATTCCCACAACGAGATTAAGCTCCTGTGACAGCCTTACAAGTCTTGCCTTATCCTGCGGAAGCGCACGCGCTATAACCCTTAAACTTGGTAAAATTTCTTTTACCTCGTTATCCTTCATTTGTGCAAGCTCAGCGCTGCTTAAGGCAATATGAGAGCCGTCACGGCTCATAAGACCACATTCGCATGCTATTGCTGTTGCTGTTTCCTTTGAATCTCCGGTTATCATAACAATCTGTATTCCAGCATTCATTACATCGCGTACAGCGCGAGTTACACCGCGTCTGAGTCTGTCCTTCATCACTATCATAGCCAAAAATACCGTGTCCGCTCTCTCCGACTCCTTCATTGCAACGCAAATAACTCTTTGACCAGACGATGCCGCCTCATGATATTTAGAATAAATTTCATTATAATTAAAGGGAATTTTCTCGCCATTATCGTTTATTGCATATTTTGCCGTTTTTAATATAACCTCTGCCGCACCCTTTATAAAAACTCTTCCGTCGCTTAAGGTAACAGAGGAGTATTTTTTATCACTTGTGAAGGGGATCTTTTCTTTTACTGTAATGTCAGGTGACTTTCCGCTTTGAAAAAAAGTAAAAATAGCTTTGTCGGTAGTATTGCCCGACGTAAGTGTATCCCCCTGTCGCACTATATCGGTATTATATTTCGCCGAAATGTTAAGGTATTCAAAAAGCTTTTTTGATTCGGAAAGTCCTCTTATATTTTTATATGTAGAATTTGCTGTTATAATTTGGTCACATTCCGGTCGTCCGACTGTAAGAGTGCCGGTTTTATCAGTAAAAAGTATGTTCATCGAGCCGGCAGTTTCTATACCTACCAGCTTTTTTACAAGTATTTTATCGTTTAGCATCCGCTTCATATTGGCAGAAAGAACCACGGTTATCATCATTGGTAAGCCCTCCGGGGCTGCTACGACAACAACGGTTATCATAAGAGTCAATGCATGAAGAAGCGTTTCGAAAACAGAGGTGTAATTTTTGAAATACTTTGATATTTCCTCCGGCGAGAAGGAATTATCGACAACAAATGCAGAAAAAAGATAACAGGCACCCACAATTACGGCGACAACATAGCCAATGCGGCTGATCTGAGTTGCTAGTTTTGAAAGCCTTAATTTTAGAGGACTTTCTCGGGTTTCGGTTTGCACGTCCTTCGCTACCATACCGTAATACGTGGAATTGCCAACGCGTTCAACACGCATAACTCCGCTGCCTGAGGTAATAACAGTCCCTCGGAAAACCCTGCTCTTTGATGAAAGCTCCCAGCCGTAGGACCGTCCCGCTTCCTTACGGCACTCAATGCTCTCTCCGTTAAGTGATGATTGATCAACACTAATTTTACCCGAGATCAAGGTCCCGTCTGCACATATTTTTTCGCCTGATGAAAGATAGACTACGTCTCCTACAACAATATCGCAGATAGATATTTTTACTATTTTTCCTTCCCTTATTACCGACACCTCGGTATCATCAGCATCAGCGTTCATTTTTTCAAATGCCTTTTCGCTTCTGTACTCGGAAAGTGTAGAAACCGTGGTGGATATCAAAATAGCGGCAACGATCCCGCCAATTTCAAAAAAGTTACAGTTTCCGAAGGTAAATACTATCTCTATCGTCAAAGCAATAAGCAAAATCCTGATAATAGGATCGGAAAGATTTTCAAAAAATCTTCCAAAAAACCCCCTGCTTGCTTCCTTAATCAAAGCGTTTGTACCATATTTTTCACGAGATAATGAAACCTCGGCTAAAGTTAGCCCCGTCATGCTTTCTTGCATAATTTTTAATTTCCTTTCTTTTTCTTATAAAAATATATGCTCATAATAAGAAAAAAAGACGGATATCAAGTCTTAAAAAAGAAAAAAGAGACAACCTGAAAAATCAGATCGTCTCTTTTGTGAACCCGCGAGGCCGTGTAAAGTAAAAGTTTTAACCCGGTAAATCCAGGTGGGTGTCCTCTCTGCTTCTTTGCGCTTCCAACGTCCGCTTTAGAGGGGGTCATCACTTAAGATAAGCGCCCTCGGCGGGAGGCCTGCATCCCGAAAGCAGAAGTTTATCCGGACTCCCTAGCAATGTGTGTAGGTTCAAATATCACAATATCACGCACCACGCAGGAAAAATCTCGTTTTATTCCTCGTCGTAATCTACTTCAGAGAAGAAGAGATCGTTGAAATACTCCTCTACCTTGTCAAACTCATCGTCATCCTCAATGCTCTCCATGAGAATATCGTCACCGTCCTCGGAAACTCTGAGAATAACGTACTCCTCGGCATCCTCATCATCTGCGGGAACAAGTGCGAAATAAAGCTTCTCATCTATTGTAGCTCTTGCAAGAAGCTCAAAATCACATTCCTCGCCTGTTTCCTCATCGGTAAGAGTGAAAACGGGAGACTCGCCAAGTTCGTCAACCTCTTCATTAATATTCTTTTCCATATCAGCCATTTCTATAACTCCAATCTATCTTGTTGCTTATATTTTATACTATATTTATTAAAATGTCAAGTGCTTTTTATATCAACTCGCAAAGAATCGAGTTGCTTACATAAAAGCCCTTTTCCGTAAGTGAGAGTCTGTCACCGCAAAGCGTAAGGTATCCAAGGTCTGATAACTTTTTTATATAAGATTCCCTACCGTGCAAAAAATTATTACCAAACTGGCGGCAATAATCCGACAGTGAAAACCCCTCGGAAAGCCTTAATCTAAGCATAACGTATTCGTATTCTGCATCCGCGTCTTCTGAAATATATTTTTCACATTTCTCGTCTAAATATGCCGATATATTATCAGAATTTGAAAATCTTTTTCCGCTGTAATAAGAATGAGCGCTGATACCAAAACCGATATATTCTTCATTATGCCAATATTTCAAATTATGTCTGCACTCGTAAGTGGGCTTTGCATAATTTGATATTTCATAGTGAGAGTATCCGCCTAACGAGAGCTTTTTGGAAGCAAGATAATACATTTCGCACTCCTCGTCCTCGTTCGGAAGGAAAAGCGATTTTCTGCTTTTATATAAAGGTGTTCCCTCCTCGAGTATAAGGCCGTAAACCGAAATATGTTCGGGGGAAAGTTCCTTTACAGTGTCAAGCGTTTTGGAAAAGCTTTCATATGTTTGATCAGGTATTCCGTACATCAAATCTATATTGATATTACGGATTCCTACGCGTCTTGCGAGTGTATACGAATCCCAAAAATCAGAGCAACTGTGTATTCTGCCCAATTTTTTCAGTTCGTTTTGATGAATAGACTGAAATCCGATGCTAATACGATTCACTCCACATTCCATGTACGAAAGAAGATTTTTTTCAGTTAACGTTTTCGGATTTGCCTCTATTGTAAACTCCGTATCCGATGAAACCCAAAACGAATTCTTAATCGAGTCTGTGATTTTACAAAACTCGTCAGAAGAAAGAAGCGACGGAGTTCCTCCTCCGAAAAATATACTGTTTACTTCAATTTCTCTTCCCTTATATTCGGATATTTCTTTGCAAAGTCTTTTTATATAAGCCTCACGCCAGGAAACATCCGAATAAGGAAACGAGCAAAAATCGCAGTAAGCGCACTTTTTTACGCAAAAAGGAATGTGTACGTAAAGTCCTATGGGATCAGCTTTCATCATCAAGCCTGAGAACCGCCATAAATGCCTCGGGCGTAACCTCAACGCTGCCGAGCTTGCGCATTTTCTTCTTACCTTCCTTCTGCTTTTCAAGCAGCTTCTTCTTTCTGGTTATATCACCGCCGTAGCACTTGGCCAATACGTCCTTGCGCATTGCCTTGACGGTTTCTCTCGCGATAATCTTCGAGCCAATAGTCGCCTGAATGGGAATCTCAAAGAGCTGACGTGGAATATTTTCCTTAAGCTTTTCGGCAATTTTTCTCGCTCTTCCATAGGCGCGCTCCTCAAAGACTATAAAGGAAAGTGCATCAACGACCTCACCGTTAAGCATAAAGTCAAGCTTAACAAGCTTTGACGACTTATAGCCCTTAAGCTCGTAGTCGAGAGATGCATAACCCTTCGTCCTGCTCTTAAGAGCGTCAAAGAAATCATAAATTATTTCGTTAAGAGGCAATTCATAATGTATCTCCGCGCGCTCTGTGTCTATATATTTCATATCAATAAACACACCGCGTCTTTCCTGACAAAGATCCATTATTCCGCCGATGTAATCGGTAGGAGTTATTATGGTCGCCTTCATTATAGGCTCATAGGCAGTTGAAATTTCATCCGCCGTCGGGAACTTCGAGGGGTTATCTATCATAACGGTTTCTCCATTACGTAGCTCTACCTTATATATAACGGACGGTGCGGTTGTTATAAGGTCGAGATTAAACTCGCACTCAAGTCTCTCCTCGATAATTTCCATATGCAAAAGTCCAAGGAATCCGCATCTAAAGCCAAATCCGAGAGCTATTGACGTTTCAGGCTCGAATACAAGCGATGCATCGTTAAGCTGAAGCTTTTCAAGCGCCTCACGCAAATCTCCATATCTTGCACCATCCGCGGGATATATACCCGAATACACCATTGGATGCACCTCACGGAATCCGGGAAGAGCCTCGACGGCAGGTCTGGAAGCAAGAGTTATAGTATCACCGACCTTGGTATCTCCGACTGTCTTAATAGATGCCGTAATATAACCAACCTCGCCGGCGGAAAGAGCATCACACTTGGATAGCCCGAACGGCTCCATCGTTCCGACCTCGAACACCTCAAATTCAGCACCGGTGGACATAAGTCTTATCTTATCGCCCGCCTTTACCTCACCGTCAAAGACGCGTATATATACCACAACACCGAGATAAGCGTCATAGTATGAATCAAAGATGAGAGCTTTTAGCGGCTCTTCAACCTCGCCTTTGGGTGCCGGTATGTCGGTTGTGATCTTCTCAAGAACATCCTCAATATTAAGTCCGTTCTTTGCCGAAACGGCAGGACAGTCCTCTGCAGGGATTCCTATAATATCCTCTATCTCGCGGCGCGCTCCTTTGATATCAGCAGATGCAAGATCTATTTTATTTATAACAGGCAGTATTTCAAGGTCGTTATCAATCGCAAGATAAGCATTAGCTAAAGTCTGAGCCTCTACTCCCTGCGTTGCATCAACGACCAAAAGCGCACCCTCGCATGCTTTAAGCGAGCGTGAAACCTCGTAGCCAAAGTCAACGTGTCCGGGAGTATCTATAAGGTTATAGATATACTCTTCACCGTCTTTGGCAGTGTACGAAAGTCTTATAGCTCTGGCTTTTATCGTAATCCCGCGCTCGCGCTCAAGATCCATATTATCGAGCAGCTGCTCCTCCATATCACGAGTTGCAACAGTTCTCGTTTTTTCAAGGATTCTGTCCGCTAACGTTGATTTACCGTGATCTATATGAGCAATTATTGAAAAGTTTCGTATGTGTTTTTGTTTTTCAGTCACTTTTTTCGTCCTGAGAGGATTTATACCTCTGTCATCTTTCTGGAATCTTTTTCGTACGACTCCGCCTTAACGTTGATATCCTCCATGCTTTCACCGTGTGCAAGCACGTAGATCTTGATCTTTGGCTCTGTTCCGGAAGGACGTACGATTATTTTATCTTCATTTTCAAGAGTATAATACAGAACATCAGATGCAGGCTGGCCGGTCGAAGAAACCGACATATCAAACATATTTGTAACGGTTGACGCCTGGTAATCGCCGACAAGCATAACTCTTACACCTCCGATGGACTTGGGAGGATTGTTTCGGAGAGTGCTCATAACGCGCTTTCTCCTCTCTATACCGTCAAGACCTTCCATATAGATGTCTATCATACGCTCTGCGTAATATCCGTATTTTGCATAAAGCTCACGCAGTGCATCCGAAAGCGTCATACCACGCTTCTTATAATAAGCCGTCATTTCGAGAATCATCATCGAAGCTTCTACTGCGTCCTTGTCTCTTGCATATGAGCCTAGAAGATAACCGTAGCTCTCTTCAAATCCGAGAACGAAGCCGTCAGCCTTGCCGTCCGCCTCATAATTCTTTATTACCTCACCGATAAACTTAAAGCCTGTAAGGACGTCATGGAGCTTTACTCCGTTATCCTTCGCAATCTTATATGCCATATCGGTTGAAACAATACTCTTAACGCAAAAGGCGTATTCGGGAAGTGTGCCTCTTGTTTTGCGCTCTTTTATAGCATAGTCAAGAAGAAGCGCACCCATTTGGTTTCCCGAAACGGTAACGAAGTTACCGTCTTGGGTTCTGGTCATAACACCCACTCTGTCAGAATCGGGGTCTGTTGCTATAACAAGATCCGAGCCTTGCTTATTTGCGATAGCAATTCCGAGCTCGAATACTGCCGAATACTCGGGATTCGGCTTTGCGACAGTGGGGAAATTGCCATCAGGCACCATCTGCTCGGGCACCGTATAAAGATACTTCAGTCCCATGCGCGAGAACACCTCGGGAACAAGCTTATATCCCGCACCGTGAAGCGGCGTATAAACAACCTTTAATTCATCCGAAACAGCCTTTACCGCATCGGGATTTACCGCGGTGTTAAGAACTGCGGCAATATACTTTTCATCAAAGTCCTCGTGGAGCTCAATAATAAGGCCCTCGCCAACGGCTTTATCATAATCCATAATTCCGGAGGTGTCAAGCGCATCAAACTTCGCACGCTCGGATGAAACTATTTTCGCCTGCTCGGGACCGATCTGAGCACCGTCCTCCCAATAAGCTTTATATCCGTTATATTCCTTGGGGTTGTGAGATGCGGTAATGTTTATACCCGCGAGCGCACCGGTTTCTCTAACGGCAAATGACAGCTCGGGCGTTGGACGAATATCATCAAAAATATATGATTTTATACCTGCACCTGCCAGCACGCACGCGCTGACACGGGCAAATTCACGAGAATTGTTTCTTGAATCATACGCAATAGCTACACCGCGCTCTTCACCGCCTGCCGCCTTAACAAGAGCAGCAATTCCTCTCGTGGTCTGAGCAACAGTAAAACGATTCATACAACCGATACCCATATACATAGTGGAGCGAAGTCCGGCAGTACCGAAATCCATCGGAGAAGAGAACCTAAGCGCCTTCGTTTCTTCATTCTCGCGTATAGACTCAAGCTCTGCACGCTCACATTCATTAAGCGCATCGGAAGCAAGCCATCTTAAATATTCCGCTTCATAATTCTTCATAGTTTTATTCTCCTTTAATTATCGTTCATTTTTTCAAGCGCAAGAGCAAGCTGATCAGGACATGACGTATCCTTAAATCCGCACTTTATACCCTTGAGTCTTTTAATAGCATCATCCGCAGTCATTCCAACCACGAGAGAAGCCACTCCTTGGGTGTTTCCGGAGCATCCGCCGAGAAAATTACATGACGTTATGATCCCGTCTTCAACCGTAACGGAAACCTGCCTTGAGCACGTTCCGCGAGTTTTGTATTCAATTGTTTTTTTCATAACTAATTGTCCTTTCATTATAAAACAACCGCAAAATTATAAAAATGATTAATTCTCAATATTTTTATACGCTCCCACCGCAACATAATCGGGAACGAACATTGTTAAAAACACAATCAACGGGGTGAAATCCACTCCTTCACCTGAAAATACCATAGAGAAGTACTTCTTTTTTTCACCGTCGTTTGTAAGAGTCAAAGTATTAACCTTATACACCTCTGCCCCACATACCGTCGCTGCGGAGGAAATGTCCGACAGAGCAGATGCGCCTGTTGCGGATATTCTTATTTCAAAATATCGGTCGTCATCTTTTCTAAGCTCCTGAGAGCGCAGTTTTTTAGAAACCAAGGCATATTTTATATCAGCGCCGCCGTCAGCACCGAACACCGGGGTTACAGCACTTATCTTATAATCGCCTACTAGCATAAATTCCGATACGGAAGCAAGTCTCATGCCCTGCTCCTCAAACGGTAAAAGGCAATATGTAACTTCACCGGAGGAAACCAATCTTAAAGCCTCGCGAAAGTTTGGTGCGTACCTAACACGCGGATCGGTAAATTCCTGCGAAAAAACATCGTAAGCCTCGTCAGCAAAAGCATTTTTAACATAAACAAAGGTCTCATCATTTTCATTTTGGCAATCAAGAAGCTGACTCTCCGACAAGGATACACCTCGCTTTCTTAAAGCCTCGGTATAAAGTAATGAAAATTCGGCTTTATCAAGACATGAAAAAGAAAATAAGCAAAGAGATGAAAAAATCGGATCTGTGGCATCGGGTTTTGCATCAAGTGTAAAGCAAGCATCCGCAATAAGAGAAAGCGCCTCGTATATACCAAAATCTTCTTTTATAAGAGATAACGTAAAATCTGCCGCATCCTCCGCAAGCTCATACAGCTCACACACCCGTCGCCGATAATTGGTAAAATTCTTATCCGACAATGCGCTCAAATTTGATACTGTGGCAGAATTCGGAATGAAGCCGTATTCCAAGCAACACCCTCCTTAATATACCTATTGTTTCAAAACATTTATGACAATATTATACTATATTATTTGTAAAATTACAATAGGATTTTTGTCGATATTATTTTTTTTGCATAAAGACTTGATTTTTCATATTCTTTATGATATAATTAACAGCGTGATTGCATTAATATGTGCAAATTTATGCCGGTATGGTGGAATTGGCAGACGCGTCGGACTCAAAATCCGAAGGTAGCAATACCGTGTCGGTTCGACCCCGACTACCGGCACCAAACAAGCGGTTTGTTCTTCACACCGCTTGTTTTTTTATACGCTCCCTTATTCTCTATCTACTCTCATATCTCCTCTCGCAAAAATAAAAGATTGACAAAATGCACTTTTTGGTGTATAATAATTTGAGTTGGGATAATTGACAAACATCGGTTGATTGTCACAACAACCGAATGAACAAAGGAGGAAAAACAACCTATAATATTAATTTTTGATTTATTTACATACAAACGATAATAATTAACAAAAACTTTTTTGCAATTTTCAGGAGAAAACAATGAACAATTACGTAATATTTACGGATTCATCTTCTGATCTATCCGCGGATATATTAAAAAAATGGAAGGTTGAAAGCCTGTCCTTAACATTCCGTTTCAATGATTCCAACAAGGAATATAAAAACGAAGAAATGGAAATCAACGAATTTTATTCAAAAATGAAATCCGGTTTAGTGGCAAAAACAGCTGCGGTAAATAAGGAAACTTTCCTCGAAAGCTTTGAAGACCACTTAAAACAGGACGAAGATATTCTCTACCTCGGCTTTTCCTCGGGATTAAGCACTACGTTTAATTCAGCAAGACTGGCAAAGGAAGAGTTATCACAAAAATATCCCGAAAGAAAAATTTATACCGTTGATACGCTTTGTGCGTCAGCCGGAATAGCTCTTCTCATAAGAATGGTCCTTGATGCAAAGGAAAACGGTGCAACTATCGAAGAAGCGAGAGATCTTGCAGAAGAGAAAAAGCTTTCAATATGCCACTGGTTCACCGTTGATGACCTTGTATATCTTAAGCGCGGAGGACGAGTCAGTCCCACCGTCGCTCTGGTCGGAAACATGCTCGGCATCAAGCCCATACTTCACGTTGATAATGACGGACATCTGATAAATGTATCCAAGGTTCGCGGAAGAAGAGCTTCTATTGAGGCTCTTGCGGATAAATACGGCGACCTTGTGAAAGAACAAGGCTCCAGAGCGTATATTTCTCAAGCAAACTGCGTAAAAGATGCCGAGCTTCTCGCATCTATATTAAAAAGTAAATATGGCGCTGAAACCGAAATAATTACCGACGTAGGTACTGTTATCGGCGCGCACTCCGGCCCCGGAACTTTAGCACTCTTCTTCGAAGGAAAAGAACGATAAAAGACAGGAGCAAACTTTATGTTCAAGACAGACGATAATACAGATAACGTAAAAAAATCCGCGGCAGAAAACAAAAAAACTGCTCAAGCGGACAAATCGCCTAAAAACAAAAGCGCCTCTTCAGAGGCTAAAAAAACAAAGCAACAGACAGCACCGCAAAAAAGCAAAGAGACAAAGACCGTTGCAGCTAAAAAACAACCGACAAAAAAATCGAAAAGTACTCCCGCTAAAAAAACAAACGAGCAAAAGAAAGATAAAAAGATAAGCCTAAAAAATCTTGGCGGTCTCTTGTTTGCGAAGATGATGCGAGGCGGTGCATCCGAGCTTCGAGCAAATGCCGAAGAGGTAAACAGACTTAACGTCTTCCCCGTTCCCGACGGTGACACGGGTGACAATATGAGCATGACCATCGACAGCGGTGTTGCTTCTCTTAACAACATTGAAACCGATGACCTTGCCGAAGTTCTCAAGGTTGCATCTAAAGGTATGCTCCTCGGTGCGAGAGGAAACTCGGGAGTTATACTCTCACAGTTCTTTGCCGGAATGGCTAAGGGACTCGAGAATGTTGAGACGGCAAACTCCAAGGAGCTTGGTCACGCACTTGAGCTTGGTGTTGAGCAGGCTTACGGCTCTGTAATGACACCCACCGAAGGAACTATACTTACGGTAGCACGTGAGGCGGTTGAATATGCTGTCAGCCGTATAACACCCAGAAGTACAGTTCAAACCCTTTTCGCAGATTTGGTTAAAGAGATGAACGCATCTCTTGAGAGAACCCCCGACATTTTGCCCGCACTCAGTGAGGCAGGAGTGGTTGATAGCGGCGGAGCCGGACTCCTTTATATCATAGACGGCCTTAACCGCGTTTTGAACGGTGAAGAAATAGACGCTGATTTTGAGCCGATAACGATGCCCACAAGAAGCGCTCCTGTCGAAAATACATTCGGTCCTGACAGCGAGATGACGTATGGATATTGCACAGAGCTTCTTGTCCAGCTCTTAAATAAGAAAACTGATATCCAAGCATATAATATCGACGCACTTAAACTATATCTCTCCAAGATAGGTGACTCTATCGTTGTATTTAAGACTGATAGCATTGTAAAAATTCACGTTCATACGATGACTCCCGAAAGAGTTTTGGCATATATGCGTAAGGTCGGAGAATTTATTTCCGTCAAAATCGAAAACATGTCTATCCAGCACACGGAGCTAAAAAATGATGACGATGCCGCACAGGATGAGCAGATGCCAACAATCAAAAACGGCATCGTAGCTGTGAGCAATGGCCCCGGAATTGAAGCTCTCTTCCGTGAGCTTGGAGCAAATGAGATAGTACACGGCGGACAGACTAACAATCCGTCTACCAGCGATTTTATTGATGCCTTTAAGAAAATCAATGCCGAAAACATATTCGTTTTCCCAAACAACGGTAATATCGTTATGGCTGCATCACAGGCTGCGGAAATTTACGAGGGAGCAAAGGTATACGTTATACCCGCAAAGACTATCGGAGCGGGATATGCCGCGCTCTCATCCATGAACTTCGATACCTCAACACCCGAGGAGCTTATGGCAGAAGCGGACGAAGCTATTTCAAGGGTTACATCCGCGTACGTTTCCCCTGCTATCAGAGATGCGGATATAAACGGTGTGCACGTAAACGAGGGCGACACGATAGGAATTGTAAACAAAGAAATTGTAGTTTCCGCCCCCGATAAAAAGACGGCATCCACGGCTTTGATCGACCATCTTCTGAAAGACGGTGACAAATTTATGCTTACAGTTTTCGTCGGCACTGATGCTACTGCCGAGGAAGGCGCAATGCTCGAAGAGTACGTAAGAGCTACCTACCCCGAAATTGAAATATACACCATAGACGGCGGTCAGGAAATATATCCTTACGTATTTGTCGCAGAATAATATTGATTTTTTATAGCAAAACACCCAACGGTTTATAATGCCGTCGGGTGTTTTTTATATTCTTATTATTTCGTAGTGTTGCTTTCGATAAAATACGTAGCCTCGCTATCCGCGGTTGAGAGCGCAAATGCAAGAGGATACATTTCAAATGCAGCAGAAACATTTCTCGGATCCTCGGTAGACGAATATCCCATATGATAACGAATGGCAAAAGCCTCCTCGCGCGTGAGCTTCATGTAACCTGAAATTATGTAAACGCTTTTTTCTCCGTGTCCGTAAGGCATTCTGTCATCATACTCAAACGTATCTACCCTCTGCCATGCGCCTCTTTCATCCTTGACATTCCTAAATCCCTTTTTGTAAACGTTTATCTTACATAAGTCGTGCAAAAGAGAGACTATGGCGATATTTTCCTTAGAATACTGAAAACCGAAAAGGTCCTGTACTCTTGAAGATTCCAAATAAGAAGAGAGACACTCATACACGTTTATTGAATGGTCTACAAGACCGCCCTCATAGGAAGAATGAAATCTCGCAGAAGCGGGCGCTGTAAAAAAGTCAGAAGAGGTTGAGAGAAGATATTCTAGAAGCTTATCAGCGCCCTCGCGCTTTATGTTATTGGTATAAATCTCAATAAATTTTTCTTTTGAAGTCATTTTATTATTTCCTTCTCCTTCAGATATTTTACACTTTGCTCGAGTCCTGCGATAGTCTTTACTTCAATCAGACAGGTGTCGCCGTTTTTTAGCATTGATAGCTTTTCTGTGATTTCGACCTCACCGTCACCGTACGGAAGATGCGCGCTCTTGCCTTTGGCATCGTGCAGGTGCATATGCACAAGCTTTTCGGGATAATCATCAAAAACGTGACTATCAACGAAACCAAGACAATACTCGTGACCGGTATCAAGAGTCAGCGCAAACTTATCACTCGCCATAAATATAGGTAAAGCTTTCAGTTGACTTTCGGTAAACGGGTTTGAATCCACGTTTTCAATAGCGATCTTAAGAGGGGCATCGCCTATCTCTCCTTCACACATATCGACAAACTGCCGTACTTTTTCCACGTAATTATCAAAATATACATCACTCAATAGAATTACCTTTCCGGGCAAAGTTACGTAAACGCCCTTTAAGAGATGCATATTAATGACAGACACATTTACCTTTTTAGCAAAACGGATGGTGTCACGCATAACATCAAAATAGCAGCGTGAAACAGAGTCGTTAAAGTCAAAGGGATTCAGCATTTCGTCAGCGTGAATAGTATAGCTTATTCCCTCTTTTTTCGTTATTTCGAGAAGCTTTTCAGCATCAAGCGCACTCGGCAGATACTGGGGAAAGCTCATATTTATTTCGATAAAGTCAAGCCCGTTCTTTTTTGCTACGTCGCAGCATTCAAAAATATCACAGCACTCAACCAGAGTCGGCATTCCGAATTTCATTTTTCACCTTTATAAGTTTTTTCTTTATTTTATCACAAATATATTAACTCGTCAAGATGTTTTTAAGAAAAGCGGCGGGTTGAATACTCGCCGCTTTTTACCTCTTGAATAATTTCAGTTTACAAATTGCCGCTTATGGTAATTACAGCAACGCCGGGAGTTGTAGTTATAATGCCTGTTTCAGGGTCTCGGGTAAATGTTGCAGCAGGAACAGGTACAGCACCGGGAAGAGTTGTAAACTCACCTGTTTGTGCGTCGTAAGTGTACCCTGTGCCTTCGGCAAGTGTCGCACCGTCGAGAGTTACGGTTATATTATTAAGAATAGGATTAAAGATATCGTTTACAATAAGATTATCAGTTGCTACAACCGGAGTGTTACCGAGATTCTGTATAACTATGGTATAAGTTATCTCGCCTGCACACGTCACCGTAGCGGGACAAACTGACTTTGCAATGGTAAGCTTCGGCTCATCTCTTGTGGGAACTGTTGCGCTGTCGGTAAGCTCGCAGCTTCCGCCGCCTAATGTTACTGTATTGGTGATGCTTGCACCCGCTCCAAGAGGCGCAGTCTGATTTGCGCGAGCTTCGTAGATAAGCGTTGCATTTGAGCCTCGCGGAATATCAAACGTACCGATTTCAAGCGCCTCACTGACCGTAACCGTTGGCGCCTCTTGAAGTACACCGTTAAGGTAGAACAGAACCGACCCATCTACATAAGTTAAGGGAGTTATTTCCTGAGTTCCTACTGTAAATCTGCCAAGATTATCGGTCAAGGTTACACCGCTTGTATCTGTTAGGCCCGAATTTACTATCGAAACAACATAGGTTATGCCCTCACCTGCTCCGTATTCACTCGTTGCGGCTGTTTTGGTTAAAGTCAGTCCGGAGGTTATCTCACCTACTGTAATGTTCGAGTTTGTGACAGATCCGCCAAGATTTATTGATGCTTGATTAAAAAATGTTGCCATTATTTTCTCCGTTTTTCGTCTTTTGTTTTAATCGACGGGACTTTATCCCCGTATCATTATATGCCGGCATTTCTTTACGCGACCAATATTTTTACAAAAAAATTACGTCATTTATTGAAAAGAATTATAATTTCTGCTATACTGAATATGTAAAAACGAAAAAGGATAAGCCTCATGATTCTCCTCATTCATACAACAAACTACAAGGCGCAAAGACTCGCTGAATCTATAAAAACGCGAGGATTTTTAGCGGTAGGAGTTGCCGCTAAAAATGCACTTAAGGAATTAGGGCCAAGATATCGTGCTATAATAATTTTAGAGCCCACAAAAATTGAATATATGGACACACTAGTTGATGGGCTCAACAATTCCGTATTTGCTATACCGCTTTTCACCATTGGCGAACCTTCACTAAAAATCCGCGCAGAGCTAAAATTTTCGCCAGACACAAGTGTAAAAGATATTATTAAAAAGATTACTGCGTATCTTATTTTTTACAATTTTCTGCCAATCGGAAATTACCGTGCCGGTGGATTTGACGCATCTGTTTACACTAAAGATACAATGTTTTTAGACGAACAAATTCCTCTGACTAAAACGGAGCGCATGATACTGCGTTACATCATAAAGAGTTATCCCGTCCCTCAACCTATAAAGGAAATTCTACGTGTTGTCTTTCCGCATACTAAAATGCCGCAACCAAGCGACGTGAGAGCTCATATAAGCAATATGAATGAAAAATTCTGCCATTACATAGGCCGGCAAAAAATAAAATTCATAAAGGACGATGGGTACGTATTAATAACCCCGGAAAACACCAAAATAACTTAAGGATAGTAAAGAGTACAAGCGGCATTTGCATATACTCCAATTAAGAAAGCCCAAGCGGCAGAACGGAGTATTAGAAATGTTTGATATAACAAAATTGCTACTACGCTTTATTTCCCTAATTCTGGGTATGGAGGAATCAACAAGCTTTCCGCCCCCGCTATCAAAAGAAGAAGAATTGTCACTTTTTATAAGAAAAGAGGCGTCTGATGAGGCAGCGCGCGATAAGCTTATCGAGCACAATCTGCGTTTGGTTTCTCATATAATAAAAAAATATTATTCTTCTTATGAAAACCCCGACGAACTTTTATCTATCGGAAGTCTCGGACTCATCAAAGCGGTAGATTCCTTCAAGCCCAGCTTTGGAACACGGTTTGCCACCTATGCATCAAAATGTATACAGAATGAAATTTTAATGTTTTTCAGAAGCAAAAAACGCTCGGGCATGGAAGTATCCATAAATGACACGATAGACGTAGATAAAGACGGAAATCCACTTACATATCTCGATATTATAAGCGTTGAAGAATCAATTGAGGCGGATTTAGACTTAAAAGGACATATAGAAAAAATAAGGACTCTCGTCGATGAGCTTCTCCCACCCAGAGAACGTGAAATAATCGTACTGAGATACGGACTTAAGGGTTATAAGCCGAGAACGCAGCGCGAGGTTGCCGCGTATCTTGGCATTTCTCGTTCTTACGTTTCAAGGATAGAAAAGCGCTCACTTGAAAAATTAAAAGAAGCATTTGGCGAATCCAGACCGTTTTTTGAAGATTAAATTAATTACGATGTATAAATGCCTCTACAACAGGAAAAACTAACAGCGGATCAATTATCTGATTCAAAGTCAAAATTATTGTAAAGGCATGGTCATATATATGATGATTGTAAACAAGATTGCGTTGGCATTAATTATAATCGGCGCAATAAACTGGGGTTTGGTAGGACTCTTCTCATTCGATCTCGTTGCATGGATAGCCGGCGGACCCACCGCACTGCTCGCAAGAATTATATACATTGTTATCGCTCTTGCGGGTATCTGGTGCATCTCTATGCTCTTTATGGATAACGAAGAAGAGCACCACACAACAGCATCACACACTCACGCATAAACCTTTTTGGAAAAGAAAAGTCGGAGAGTCCCACTTTAGGACTCTCCGATGTTTTTTATTATCTTATCAGAACGGAATAAAGAACTTGCAGACAAATAGAACAGAAAGAAGCATGGTAAGCCATGAAACGTCCTTCCACTCACCGCGGCAGATTTTTATTAAGCTGTATGTAATAAGTCCTAAACCAATGCCGCTTCCGATAGATCCGGTGATAGGCATAGATATAAGCATAATTACCACAGGGACGGAGGCTGCTGCATCAGAGTAATCAACCTCTTTAAGAGAATTAATCATAAGTGCGCCGACGTAAACAAGAGCTGCAGACGTTGCAGGCGCGGGGATAATGGCAGCTATAGGAGATATGAACATACAAGCAAGGAACAAAAGACCTGTAACGACAGATGTAAGACCTGTTCTGCCGCCCGCCTTAACACCTGCCGCAGACTCAACAAAGGTCGTAATAGTAGGAGTTCCGGTAACGGCACCTACACAAGTACCTACAGCATCAGTAGCAAGGCACTTTCCAACATTGGGAACGTTGCCGTTTTCATCAAGCATATCAGATGCCTTACACGTACCGTAAAGAGTACCGATAGTATCGAACATATCGACCATACAGAATGTAAGAATGGTCATTACCACTGCAAAGTAACCCATCTCAAGAAGCACGCCAAAGTTAAACTTGAATAGTGTGAACTCCGCCATCTCTGCGAAAGGAGGAAGCCAATTTGCCGTAGCGAGCGATTCGAAGGGATTTACACCAGTTACAATCCACGAAACTGCCCAATAAAATACGGAAGATCCGAGAATACCATAAAGGATAGCGCCGTTTACCTTCTTATGAGCGAGAACGGCAATGATGATAAGACCGATAATAAGAGTTAGTACGTGAATAACCATCGTTACGTAAATACCCTTATCTTGCATAACGGAAGCTCCCTGACCGAAGAAGTCGGAAAGCATGAAATACGAGTTGAAATCAGGGCCCAGAATGGTGTCGTTAGATCCAAGTCCGATATTAGCAAGCATAAGACCTATACCTGCTGAAATACCAAGACGAACACTTAGCGGAATAGCATCAACAATCTTTTCTCTAATCTTAAAGAGTGAAAGAATGATGAAGACAATGCCCTCAATAAGAATTATGCAAAGACCCGCCTGAACACCCTCAATATAGGTTACTCCGGCAGCGGCTGCAAGTCCTGCACACACGCCCGCGAAATAAGAGTTAAGACCCATTCCGGGAGCAAGAGCAAACGGCTGATTTGCAAACAATCCCATCATAATCGTTGCGACGGCTGAAGAAATAACTGTTGCAAGGAAGATCGCCTTCCAAAGTCCTTCACCGCCAAGCGCGCCGAAGCTGGTAATCAGGTTCGGGTTAAGAGCGATGATGTACGCCATTGTGAGAAAGGTAGTAACACCGGCCATTATTTCAGTTCTAACGGTAGTGCCCCTCTCCTTAATTTTGAAATACTTTTCAATAAAAGCTTTCATTTCTGTCTCCTTCTTTATTTTTTAGGATGCAATAATTATACAACAATTTGTCGATGAAATCAATATATTTTTACCTTTTTTGATAATTTTTATTAAAATGCGCAAAACCTGTATCGGTAGAGGAAAAATACATTTGGCATAAAATGATATGGGAAATATAAATTTTTCCGTATTTGATTAAAAAAGACAAAGCGGTGCAAAATAATATTGCAAACAAAAAAGGAGAAGAAAAAGGATCCTTATAAATTTTGGGTCTGGGTTATAAAAATGAACATAAAGCGAGGAGATATTTACTACGCAGATCTAAGTCCTGTGGTGGGTAGTGAACAGGGTGGCTTGCGCCCTGTATTAATAGTTCAGAACGATATAGGAAATAAATACAGTCCGACGGTAATCGCGGCTGCCATTACCTCAAAAATCAGCAAAACCAAGCTGCCTACGCACATTGACGTACCGGGAGATGATGCCGGACTTGCCAAGGACAGTATAATTCTGCTTGAGCAAATAAGAACAATAGACAAAAAGCGACTCAAAGAAAAGATGGGACATCTTGACGAGGCAACTATGAGCAGCGTTAATTCCGCAATAGAAGTCAGCTTCGGACTTGGAGGTAACAAGAGCGCAGAAGAATATTAAAATTAACAGAATAGAAAATCAATCTCGGGCATATATTTAATCAATCGGCTTATCCGTTTTTAATACGTAAAAAGAAAGGTAAGTAACATGAATAAATATATGCCCGAGGGTATGTTGATTTCCGAAAAAGAAAATTATGAGTATATTTCAAGTCCCGAGGGATTAAAACGAGCCCAGCGTGACGGTATGATTTTAGAGGGGGTTGCAACGCTTTGCGATCATAGCTTCAACCTTCACGTAGAGCTTCCCTGCAAGATGCACGCCATAATACCAAGATCAGAGATAGCTTATTCGTATACAGACGAGCAAATAAAGGATATCGCAATACTCACAAGAGTGGGAAAGCCTGTGGCCTTTAAGGTATTAGGCTTTGAGCAGGACGGCGGAGGCAGCTATACCGCAATTCTCTCTCGCAGATCGGCACAAAGAGAATGCTATCATAATTACATAGAGGCTCTCGCTCCGGGTGATATTATTCCGGCAAGGGTTACTCATTTAGAAAACTTTGGTGCTTTCGTAGATATAGGCTGCGGTATTGTTTCCCTACTCTCTATCGACTCAATATCTGTATCACGCATATCACACCCATCTGCAAGAGTTTGCGTTGGTGACGCGATATACACCATTGTAAAAAATATAGACGACAAAGGACGAATATACGTTTCTTCAAAAGAGCTTTTGGGAAGTTGGGAGGAAAATGCGGCGCATTTCTCCGAAGGGCAAACCGTAAGAGGCATAATAAGAAGTATAGAAAGCTACGGAATATTCGTTGAACTAAAGCCAAATCTTGCGGGACTTGCAGAGTATAAAGAGGATGCCGAAGTCGGCGCGGGTGCGGCGGTATACATAAAGAGCATAATACCCGAAAAAATGAAGATAAAATTGATAATAATAGCAGCAGAGGACGTCGCAGACTACCCTTCTCCTTTAGAATACTATATTGACACAAAATCCGTAACGCACATAGACAACTGGCGGTATTCACCCAAAATCTCAAAAAGAATTATAGAAAGCGTGTTCTAAAATAAAAGTCATATCGCAAAACCGTTTTTGGTTAAGCGATATGACTTTTTATTAATCATTTATCATTGATATAAGCTTTGGAAGTGCGGGCTCGAATTTTGCACCGTACCAATGGTTAGGCTCGTCGGCGGTCTGCTTAATGCACTCGACGGTATAATCGGCTGCTATTCTTGCAGAATCATATGCGCTCTTTCCGCGCACAAGAGCTCCGACGAATGCCGAGGCATAGATATCTCCCGTACCGTGACAGCTGTTAGGAAGCATATCATGCTCATAATAGGAATACTTACCGTTTTCAAAAACAAGAACACCGTTCTTTTCTTTTTTATAAGAAATTCCGGTAAATATTACGTTTTTCGCACCAAGTGAAACCAAAGCCTCGACAATGGACTTTACATACGCCTCATCGTAAACGGTTTTGTATTCAATGCCGGTCAGAAGGCACGCCTCTGTCATATTAGGTACAACATAATCGGCTCTGGCGCAAAGCGTGCGCATAGCCTTAACAAATTCTTCATCAAAGCCGGGATAGAGCTTTCCGTTATCTGCCATAGCAGGATCAACTATGATCGCTCCGTTTTCCTTCGCGGAGGAATTTATAATATCGATAACGTACTGAATCTGCTTCGTGCTTCCAAGGTATCCGGTATACACCGCATCAAAGGATATTCCCTCTTTTTTCCAATGATTACATATCAGAGGCATATCATCCGTCAGATCGCGGAACGTATAACCGGAAAAGCCTGCGGTATGTGTAGAAAGAACGGCGGAGGGCAAAACGGCACATTCAATTCCGCATGCTGATATAATAGGAAGCGCCACCGTAAGAGAACACTGACCCACGCAAGAGATATCTTGTATGGTAAGAATTTTTGGATAAGACATTTTTTCTAAAACCTCTTTACTTTTTTTGATATTTATATTATAATCATAAATTGGATATGAGTAAATAGTCAAATTTGATTATTTTTATATAACCAGATTGGAGAACCTGACATGGAAAAAAAATATGCGCTGGTATATTCAGAAATAAAAAATGGAATTACAAACGGAGAATATCCCCCTCAGAAAAAGCTTCCGTCAAAGCGAGTTATGGCATACCGTCTTGGTGTCAGCGTTATAACCGTGGAAAAGGCATTATCCATGCTTGCAGATGAAGGATATATCATACCGCGTGAGAGGCGAGGATATTTTGTTTCCGATATAAATTACGGTGTGATTAATGCTAAAGCCTCAAAAGATACAATTACATATTTAGACGAGCCAAATAACCTACCAGGTACAGACTTTGAATATTCGGTATGGTTTAAGACCGTACGAAGAGTTATCTCCGAAAAAGGAAGCAGGCTTTTTATAAAATCTCCTTCACAAGGGTGTGCCGTGCTTCGCAATGCTATCGCCGATTATCTTCACCGTTATCGTGGAATGAGTGCCGAACCTAAAAACATAATTATAGGTTCAGGTTCAGAACAGCTTTACGAAATTGCCATCAAAATATTAGGCAGAAACAAAATTTTCGGAATTGAGTCGCCATGCTATGAGCAAATACCAATGATTTACAAGGATATGGGAGCAGGCGTATGTGAGCTGGTAATGGGAGATGACGGTATACTGTCATCAGAGCTTGAAAACAAGTATTTTGACGTATTGCACGTTACTCCGTTTCACAGTTACCCCTCCGGTATTACAGCCACCGTAGCAAAAAGATACGAATATCTTACTCATATAAGCGAAAAGCGCAGTTATATTATTGAGGACGATTTTGACAGCGAATTTTTCATTCCCGGCAACCCTATTGACTCTCTTTATAAGCTTAGCCACGGAAAAAACGTTATATACATAAACACATTTTCAAAGAGTTTAAGCCCTTCTATGCGACTTGGGTATATGATACTTCCGGACGAGCTTTTGGAGCTATATGAAGAACACTTCTCCTCTCACTCATGCTCCGTTCCCGTTATGGATCAATACGTCCTTGCGGAATTTATCTCCAGCGGGAGCTTTGAGCGGCATCTGAACAGAATGAGACGTAGATTAAATAAGCTTTGATTGTGGCAACTATAAATAAACACTTGCAATATATATTTTTTTATGATATAATATTTTAGATAACAACTACAAAGCAGGTTTCAAAATGAAAAGATTAGAAAACATACTCTTAAAAGGTTGCGGATATACCATACTGATTTTGGTATTATTCTACCTTTTTGCTTCATTTAACAGTTTCGATTCTGCAACGATTGAATTTTCTACCTTTGCTCTTATATTTGCATTCGGTATGATAATTTCGTTAGACACTATGATTTTAAGTCTTGAGCGCCCCTCACTTCCGATACGTATACTGATTCACTACGCTGCTATGATGCTTGCCTTCTCTGTCATTTTTATGGCTTCCGGTCACATCAACGTAAGCACACCTGCAAATATTTTCACCGCTGTAATTATTTTTACGTTCTTTTATATTCTGCTTTTCGCTGTTGTATATCTCATTAAACGATGCGTTAGTTCCATAGACAAAAAGATAAACAAGGGCAAAAAGGACGAAAAACAAAAAAAGAAAGAATACAAATCTCTGTATTCGTCTAAATGATTTATGAAAATAGTAAAAATCAACGAGAATGATCGCCTTGTGTTAAGAAAAAAGCACCCCTGCGGCACAGACGTATTTACTGTCAAGCGCGTAGGAAGCGACGTGAGAATAATATGCGAAGGCTGCGGGCGCGATCTTACCTTGCAGCGAGAGCAACTGGAAAAATCCATAAAAAAAATACTCTAAAAAGGATTTAGAAGAAATGTTTTATTATTTAAGCGGAGAGCTTGCACACCGCGAAGCAAGCGTTTGCGTTATAGATTGCGGCGGTGTCGGTTACAAGCTGACTGTAAGTCTCAACACCTCCGATGCCCTTGCATCAAAGCTTGGTAAAAACGTCAAGCTCTTTACTCATCTGGCGGTAAGAGAGGACGGTGTTGAGCTTTTTGGCTTCGGCTCAGCAGAAGAGCGCGAATGCTTTAATAATCTTACCAGTGTCAGCGGAGTAGGACCAAAGGTTGCTATGAGCATTTTATCCACTCTCACTCCTGAAAAGCTCGCTCTTGCAATCTGTACTGATGATATAAAGGCTATTGCAAAAGCTCCCGGCATAGGAGCGAAAAGCGCCGCAAGAATAATTCTTGAATTAAAGGACAAGATGTCCAAAAATATGCTTTCATACGAATCCGCCGCAAGTGCCGGCAGCTCTGTTTCCGGCAGAATTTCAGTCTCTTCCTCATTGCATGAGGCTACCGAAGCGCCTCTCGTTCTCGGTTATGATAAGAGCACTATTCTCGCCGCCATAAAGGATGCAGATCCCTCGGCTGACGTCGGCGATATTGTAAAGCACGCGCTCAAAAAGCTCGCGGGCGGAAGATAACGCGAAAGGATTAGGTGTATGATAGAAGAATCGACTGAATTTGATTTTGAAAACCGAATAGTTTCTAACGAGTATGACTCTATGGAGGACGGCGAGGTCGAAAACTGCCTAAGGCCAAAAACGCTCGAGGAATACGTCGGTCAAACGAAGGCAAAATCTAACCTGAAGGTATATATAGAAAGCGCAAAGCTTAGAGCGGAAGCTCTTGATCACGTGCTTCTCTACGGTCCTCCCGGCCTTGGTAAAACAACTCTTTCTGCAATAATCGCCAACGAGATGGGAGTCAATATCAGAACCACCTCGGGACCGGCTATCGAAAAGCCCGGAGATTTAGCCGCAATTTTAACCAACCTCGCCCCCGGCGACGTTCTGTTTATAGACGAGATACACAGATTATCAAGAGTAGCTGAGGAAATTCTCTATCCCGCGATGGAGGATTATGCCCTAGACATTATCATCGGCAAAGGTCCGAGTGCCAGGACGATACATATGCCGATACCTAAATTTACTCTGATAGGCGCTACGACTAGAGCCGGACAACTCACAACACCCCTCAGAGATAGATTTGGAGTTCTGCTTAAGCTGGAGCTGTATACAAACGAAGAGCTTGCAACGATAGTTAAGAGATCTGCGAATATATTAGAGATTAAAATCACAGATGAAGGCGCTCTCGGAATAGCCTCAAGATCCAGAGGAACACCGCGTATCGCGAACCGTCTGCTCAAGCGCGTGCGCGACTTTGCGCTTGTAAAGGGAAACGGCACAATAACATCAGAGATAGCAAAATATGCTCTCGAAGCCCTGGAAATTGACGAGCTTGGTCTTGATAATATTGACAGAAGAATGCTTGAGGCTATAATTAAATTTTACGGTGGCGGTCCTGTCGGACTTGATACCCTCGCCGCAACAATCGGCGAAGAAGCTGTAACTATCGAGGACGTATATGAGCCGTATCTTATGCAAATTGGATTTCTTTCCAGAACTCCAAGAGGAAGATGCGTCACGAAGCTCGCGTACGACCATCTCGGTATACCGTTCGGAACGGAAGATTTTAACCTTTTTACTAATAATTAAGTATAACAAAAAACTAGCTACCCGCGCAAAAAAGCGGGTGGCTAGTTTTTTTACATTTGAGATGCAAAAAATATCACTTCATATATTTTTTACGGTTTTCGGCAAGCAGTCTATCACGTTCCATATACTTAACTCTTCGGTTTCCTTCCAATGTTGCAGACCAGCTTTTTTCCACATTGGATGACCTATAATTATTTGATTCACCCGCACGATAACTCCATGCAAGTATCGTTCTGGCACCAGCATCGTATGCCGCCTCATATGCCGTGATTATCTCATCTTCTCTGCCCTTTGGCGAACAGTATGCCTGAATCCATATGTTATGCTCTTTCCCAAACTTATCAGCGATATCAACACATCTTTTCGTTGATTCGTAAACGTATGGATAGGGATTACATGTTTTCGCAATTTCAGGACTTCCGTACCAATATGGGTCTGTTCCTATATTGTCTATGTTTTTCATAGAACAAACAGTATTCAAATCTATGCTGAGAAGGTCGTCGCCTGCTTCTGACATCCCCTTGAGCTGATAAGGCATGAAGCAAATAACATTTCTAAGTCCTGATTTATTTGCATAATTCGATACAAAATCATAGAAATCAACCGTGGTTTCGTTTCTAAATGCGGAAACATCGGAATCCATAAAAATAGGCATTTCTTTGCCATACTTATCGGCGAATAGCTTTTTACATCTGGGACACGCACAGGCAGAAAAATATTTTTTGCACTCGGACTTTTTTTCAGGAATTAAAGGCTCATCCCAAAATACAGTCTTTGCTCCGAGCGATGCAACCTCTTCTATCCAGTTCTTTACAAAATCACGATACTCGGGAGAATTGAGGCATATTTGATATGGGTGCATACTTCCGTCAGCAAAGTAACTGTGCGCCTCCGGGTGATACGCAAGAAAATGACATTTATCACCGGGCGAACCTCCTATTCCCCAATTATCTACCCAAACCTCAAGCCCCTCTGCCTCCGTTGCGGCGAAGATGTCCTTCATTACCTTATCGTGACGTTCCCAGTCGTTATGGGAGAACATATGAACGACGATGTCCATATCCGAGCGGGCAATTTCCTTCATATCCGCTACGGCATGGGATAGCATACGGTTTCCGTGGTAGGCTACGCCTGTTTTTAATTTATTTTGCATATTTTCCTCGTGTTTTAATAAAGCCCTGCCCCAAACTAAGGCAGGGCGTGTTTTGCTTGTAATTACTTATTATTCTGTAAGGGGATCGTCAGCGCAGGTCTTTGCTATCTTCTCAAATACAATATTGTCGATAAGCATAGTGCCTGTGTAGCTGCCCGATGGAGACATGACCTTAAGGGTAGTTATACTGTCAACGGTTGCGGGAGATACGGAAGTATTGCAAACGCTACAGTTGTTTACAGGGCTTATGAAGTCGTCGCTGACGAATATAAGATCTCCATTGAGGTATACCTTGGTTCTAACGGTGTCGCGGTCTCCGCCGTAATACTCAATTCTAAAATTAAACCAATTCTCTATTCCGTCCGCCGAAAGAATTACCGAAGGAGAAGAATAATGGTCAGAGCAGGTATACTGAACGAACTCGATATTGCCGCTATTTCTCTTCAACTCAAATCTCGCAGTGTTTCCTGCAGAATTTACGAAGTGGAATCTTACTCCGGGATAGCCTGCGTTATCAAGCACATCAATGCTAATATCAGCCTCGAAGGCTACGCAATTATACTCCGTATCCTTGTCAAGCACGGGAATAGTGAAGCCCTCTCCGTAGGTTGCTGCTGATTCAAATTTAAGTACGTTGCCCTTTTCGCTATCGTTTACTACCTCGAGATTTGCTCCGTATGTAGAATCAACGGTAATGTTCGAGGAAACCTCTCCGTTATCGAAAGTGATAACCTTATCAAGATTTTCAATTTTTTCCTGCATAAGTACTACGTTGTCGAAGTGTGTTACAAGTTCCTCGTAGGTATCAAAGCGAACGTTTGTAATTGCGGTTATTTCTCTGGAAGTAGGGCTGTTATATGTGCATACGTAATCATCAAGAACGAGGACGGGGTTATCGTTAACATAAACCTTAAGTCCCTTGGTTTCACCAAGATCAAGATATTCAACTCTGAACTTCATCCAAGAATCCATAGTGACATTAGCATTGCTAACAGTCGTTACAGGTGGCAAAACATAATTAAGCGCAAGACCTGAGTCTATGGTAAGATATACTATTCTCTGATTAGAGGTGTCACGCATTTCAATAGCAAACACCTGCTTTTGAGCAGCTCTGTCTTCGATGTAGAGATCAAATTCAAGAACAACGGCTTCTGCATCGGTGATGGTGTTATTCATGCCGAGTATAATTTGTGCCTGTGCGTTAGTAGAACCATCATTTTTGGTGTCCACAGTAAGTACCTTGTTACCGTCAAGCTCGGAAATCTTATAAGGTGAGCTAATTGCGCCCGTAGAAAGAGTTGCGCCATTTATATCAGAGATATCGGTGCAATTCTCGAAGGTCATAACGGAGTTATTTACCGTGATTTTGGTGTTTGATGTAAGGGTTATGGGCTGGCCGTAGTAGGAATTGTACTTGTTGCTATCGGATTCAACGCTCCACATAGCGACGCCGTCACCTACAGGAGTTATCTGTGTACCAACAGGATAAACACCGTTCTTGTAGCCGTCAACAGTACCGCCATCGACGGAAACGAATACGTACTCGTCGGCTGTTTTGCCGTTTGCGTCGGTGTATTCAAGCCATTTCTGTGCGGAGGCGGAATAATCGATTATGGACTGGAATCTTTCGGTATTTACGCCCTTAACAACACCGCCGAGAGCGTACTGGAGAATGCTGTATCTTACGATCTCGCTCTTGACGTCACCGGCTACTGCCTGTACCCAGACGTACTCATAGATATTCTTGGGATTCTTGCCTTCGACGGCAAAGGAGGTATACGCAGTACCTTCTATCGTCTGTTCGAAAGAGTCTGTAACAACGTAATCGGCAGCCTGATTTTCTTCAGGCTCGCTATTCCATACATTTAGACTTACGTTAGCTGCATCACCGTCGTGCTCAACGGCAAAAACAAGCGCCGGCTCGTTCACAAAGGAGAGATTTGCGCTTTTGATAGCAATAGAGGTGGTTTCCAACGTCTCATCTGCCGCACTTACAGTAATGCCGGCAACAGCGCCCAAAACAAGCGCAAGCGAAAGAACTAAAACTAAAATTTTCGTGTTTTTCATTTCTGATTTCCTTTCAAATACTATTTTTTCTTTTTTACCAGTTGTCCTGCCACGTATTGTCATCTTTAGGGATGTTTTCTTCTACCTCATAATTAGGGGTAGACGTGGCAATAACGTCCGTGTGCTGCAGCTCGATTATCTCAAGTGCGGCTTGCTCGTAAAGCAATTTTGTTTTGCGTTTTTCGTTACACATAATATCTCCCTTCTTTTATTTTTTTCGTTTTTCATTAACTATGTCAAGAAATCGTTGATACTCCTCTTTACCAAATCTTGGAACGGTATATTCGGTAAGATCGAGAGCCGCATATATATTTGATATCATACCGCCGGAACAGATACCGGTAGCGTTTACATCGCCCTCAGGAGTGTTGGGTACAGCAGCAGGTGCGCCTTGGGAAATTTCCGATGAGCGATCCTGAAAATATGAAAATGAGCCTTGTGATTTCTTAAAGGGACGTATTTTCTTAATGGTTGCTTGAATTGCCCGGGGAGCTTTCGAAAGAAGTGTAGCAACTATCTTTTCGCGCTCACCCTTAAATTCTTCGCCAAAACGATCAATGTTGTTAAGAATATTTTTTACTTCAAAAAAGGTGTTATATTGACAGGTAACATGTGGATAAAGCTCATCCGAGGTTATAAAGTCCATAATTGTCATAGCAATCTTAAAGCGGTTGGGCATCGGAGCCTTATTATAAACTGCATTGATTTTAAGCACTGCGTTTATGGCATCATAATCACGTTTTTTGCCCCAAAGACCTGTTTCGGGATCCTGAATGCTGTTTATGAATTTCGTTGCAACAGGCGCAAGTCCCGCCGCCTCTATTTGATATATCTGAGCGGCAATCATATTACCCGAGTAATATGCTCTGTTATCCCAGTCAAGTGCTTTTATGTAAGCTAAAAAAGCTTCTTCGGATTTCAGATAATCGGGCAAGGCAATATCCAACTCGCTACTCTCACCATGCGAATGCTTGTTAAGCCTTTCGGTAGCGGTTGGATAATCGAACTTGAAACCAAGCTTTTTCGCCATATCCTCAGCCCACATAAGATCTCTGCCTCTGCGTGAGTTGAGTATATTCTTACCCCACTGCTTGTGATACATATATCCGTCCTCGTGATCCTCGAGGCTTCTCGTAAATTCTGCCATTTTTGCAATCATCCATTCGGGAAGCTCGTCATAGGCGTTTAAGAGATTGTGAAAACGGCTGCGCATAGCATTTGTTGCCTGGCTTGTGCTTTCGATATCGGGTAAATATCCTTCCGTATCTCTTGCCGAGTTGGAGTAATAAAAGCCTCCTATCTCGGTGTCAAAAAGTCCCGCATACCACTCCCACATTTCTGGAGAGTATTCTGAGTACAGCTCCTGCATAGCGAGAGCTGTTTGTTTTCCGTTTCCGCCGCGTTCATCTACCGCGGCGGAAAGTGCCTTCCATTGTTCGTTTTTATTCATTGCCTTTTCTCCTTAAGGACGCTGTGCTGTTATAGCGTCGTCCTCGCATTCCTTAACGATTCTCTCAAACTTGATATTATCGATATAAAGTGTTCCGCTGTAAGCCGAGTAATCGTTACGGATTCTGATTTTTGCCGTATTGCTGACAGCCGCGGGTGCTATCGACGAACCGTGACTTGAGCATCCACAGCTACCGCTATTCATAAACATATCGCTGACGAAAACAAGCTTTTCATTAACATAAACCTTTGTTCTTACACTGTTGCGATCCCCCTCGTAGTATTCTACTCTCAGGTTGAACCAGTTGTCGTTTCCGTTTACCGCTATTGCATCCGATGCCGCATAGCAATTGGAGCTTGACTTAGTGTATAGTAAGAAATATAGATTTGTGCCGTTCTTTTGAATCTCAAACCACATATTACAGCCGCCGCTTTCGTTCATAAACTGGAATCTGAGTCCTGCACCGCTAAGCACGTTTAGACTCATATCAGCCTCGAAGGCAAGGCAGTTTGCGCTGTTCTCATCGGTGAGAACAGGAACATAAAATCCGGTACCCCAGGTATTTGCGGCAGTGGTAAAGTTGAGATATTTTCCTCTCTCGGTATCCTCTTCAACAACACAGCATGTGTTGTCAGTGAGAAGAGGCATTGATGACGGAATATCTCCGCTTTCAAAGTCATAGACCTCGGGAAGCTTTTCCTCTACCTCAGGCTCTTTCTTTTCCGGAGGAGTTAAAGTAGCGCGGTAGAAGGACATATTATCCATTTTTGCAGTGATCTGCCGCCAGGTTGACAGCTCTATGTAAGAAATATCTGCCGAGGAAATTGACTTTCCATCTCTTGAAAGGTACGCATCCTTCTCGTATGATACACTGCCGTTTACCGAGATTCTGATAAACACTCCGCTATCCGTATCGCCATATTCCACCTTAACTCTACTCATCTCACCTTTTGTCAGCTTTATGCTTCCAAACTCATAGCTTGAGCTTGAAGAATAAACCACAATGCTGTTATTTTCTATTGAAATAAAGGCTGCGGAGGCACCGTTTTTATCACGAAGCTGGATGTATAGATAGTCATCGCTCTTGGTGTATGTGATATTGACATCAAACTCAAAAGCAATACCGTTTGATGAATCGGCATCCGCCTTGGTGTAGTTAACATTTATTATGTTGTTAACCGAGCTTGATGCGGGAGTTGTAAACACGAGAACGTGATTTCCGTCGCTCTCCTCTTCAATTTCAGCGGTAGTACCGTTTATGCTTCCAGAAGCAAAATCGGTTGCCTCGTTAACAAGACCGTCTTCAAAAGTTAAAACATCCTCTACCTTGCCAAGCTCCGACTCAGGTTCCTTTTCTATTTCGGGAGCAACATATGTCTTTACTTCCTGGATAAGAGAAATGTTATCGAGCTTGTAGGTTACCGCAAAATCACCGTAAGGATATACGTTTACTCTTTCAATGCTTGATGCTGATACAGGTGATGCACCGTCAGCTTTTCCACGGTATCCATCTCCCGTGTAAATCGGTGTTCCGTTCACGTATATAATAACGAATCCGCCGTCGTAATACTCTGCCTTGATGGTGAACCACGTTCTGACACCGGTAAAGCCTGCGGCAACATTTGAACTTCCGCCGTTTTCAGAGAAGAGAGATGAATCCCAGATTTCAAACATATAAGCGCTTGAATTACCGTCTTTGGTTTGAATCCAGAACTGCATATTACGCCAAGATGAAGAATCTGCATAATCCATATACATATCCGCTTCAAACGTTACGCAATTTGCACCCTGTATTTTCTTCGTAACACCTATTCTTACCGCATCGTTTCCGCCGACCCTGGACGTCATCGAAATAACTCTGTTTATTTTTCCGTCACGTATAAGCTGCTCGACCTTAAAGCTTGCGCCTGGCGACGAGAGCTTATATGTAATTGCAGAAGGTAGCTTGGCTGAACTGCTAGTGGTTTCGAAAGTTATTTTTTCTGAATTATTTTCACTGTTTTCTGCGTCTAAGCCTTCTGGAATCTTAAATTCCGAATTAGTATTTTCACAAATTAAGTTATCAACGGTCAGATATCCGCTACCCGAAGCTGAGGAAAGCTTAAAGCTATCAACCCATTCTAACAAAGTAGTATCTGAGTAGTATAGTGCGGTCAAAGCAATAGGCTTTTCGTTAAATGTTACCATAAGCATTTGCTCATTCTTATACCATTCAAGGCAAATCTTCATAGAACCATTTGCGTTAAATTTTGCAAGTTCAACATCTGAACGACCTGCATCGGTATATTCATAAAGACTAATGCTTCCGTTATTCGCTACCATGACAAGAGCGATAATACTCCTTCCGGATTTATCATTAAAGGAAGCTAAATACTCTCCATCGCCTTCAAAAGTGAACTCGGCACCAAGCTTGGTAACGGTTATCAACGGTGAACGAATAGTTGCTGGGATAGCGATGCTTCCAATATTCGCATTAAGCCTAACCTGCTTATCAGCGGCACCTACCACACTAACATTATCCAGAATCGCCTCGCTATAAGGTGTTTTATCAAAATCAAATACCTTTTGATTATTATAGCTTTCAACCGAAAGCTCTTTAACTATACTTTCTACCTTTACGTTATCTATACTTAAGTTAACTTCGCCCGATGATATCGTCGAAATACGAATAGAACCAAAATCGTGAGAGGCGGCATTGTTCACCGCTACGGCACTTGCGCTGACAGCCTTGCCGTCAAGATAAAGCACCGTTATTTTCTTATCCGCGTAATACTCTATGGTTAATTCGCTTTCTTTGTTTATCGGTATAAGAAGTGAATGAAGCACCGTCGATGTAACGCCCTCGTGAGCATCGGCCATGGCTATATATTTCTCTCCGTTTAGCTCAACCAAAACGAAATCAAAGACCGCAAGCTTAACCGCAGAGTCTTTTCTAGCAAGAAGCTCAAGGCGTAGTTTTGATTCTGAACCAAAGGTGTATGGGGTTATATCAAAGTTTATAACAAAGCACTCTGCTCCGTATTTTCTCCTGTTTGTGAGAATTTCCACGGTTGAACCGACCGAATCTGAATTTATATTGAGTTCATGGTCTACGTTGGATTTTATTGACACACCACCGCCACTAACTCTAACATCTTCGGGAAGATTACTTGTATTTGAAGATTCATCAAAGGTATATATCTTCTCTCCGGGATCGGGGGCATCCACATTTACTTCCAGAGGATTTTTTATGTCCGTATAAGGCTCATACCGCTTTGCGCTTCTGAAACACATAAGGTTATCGAATAAAATCGTGGTATTGAACGACGACATGGTGCTGAAATGAACATAGCTGTATATCGACGTCGGAGTTCCCTCGCCTTCGGTTATCTTTTTACCGTACTGATCGTAATAGTTATCACTTACCGAAGCAAGATTACCATTTATATACACCTTAATTCTTACTGTATCATGGTCGCCCTTATAGAACTCAACCTTCAGATTAAACCATTCTCCAAGATTTAGCGCTATTCCTAAATCGGTTTCGCGAAGCGGTGTTCCTGTTGTAGAAACATCCCACAAATTCACTTTATTACCGTCAACCTTAAAGGCTATCGCATAAGCATCGCTCATTCGCATTCTTACAGCATAGCCGCTGGTGGATTTAGGAATACACATATCCCCTTCAAATACAAAGCACTGACTTGAAAGACTGCTTCCCGGTACGCTCATTTTTACTGCATTATAAATTCCCTTGACTGACTCTAATTTCAGAATCTTTCCTCTTTTGGAATTTTCAGAAGTATCAGATATAACTTCGAAACCGCCGTTTTTAGGATAGTAAGTACCCTTAAAATCACCGTCGCTAAATTCGCACGTAACGCTTTCGGGGGTCTTGCCTAGCTCATCGTAAGTAAATGTTATTCTCTCAGGTTCCGGTTCCTCATCTTTTATTACAGGATCAAGACTTTCC
>JAZOAA010000175.1:0-6326 GCA_045595265.1 Eubacteriales bacterium | reverse complement strand
AGCCTCGTTAAATTTTCCATCACTGGCAAGGCCGACGTCGGAGCCATTGACACAACCGTTACCTCTGCTCCCGACTCAAGAGCACACTCAAGAGCAGCCCCATCAAAGAGATTAATCTCCCCGCGGAAGATTTTGAGCAATACTGCAATTTTCATTTTAGTCTTTCAGCTCGGAAAGAAATTTTCCGATTTTCTTGTATTTTGTAAATAATTGTTGATATTTCAATGTGCTTTCGGGGATAGGACGCGTTTCTCCTATTATTCTCTGCGTACGCATTACCGCATCGTCAAGGTCGTCAAAATAACCTGCCGCCACCCCTGCGCACATGCACGAGCCGAGGGACGAATCGTTTCTTTCCGTGACTATAAGGGTGAGACCTAAAGCATCGGAAACGATCTGCCTCCAAAGCTCGCTTTTTGCGCCGCCTCCAATAACAAAGGCTTTCGAGCCCAGCTTTATACCGCGTTCGGTCATATAATTTTTACAGTCAAGAAGGCTCATAGCAACGCCTTCCATTATCGCTCTCGCAAAATGAGCTTTGGTATGTGATGATCTTATACCAACAAAGCTTGCGCACATGTCAGGGTCGGCATATGGTGTAAGCTCTCCCATGAGATGAGGGTTAAATACAAGACCTTCGCAGCCGATAGGGATATCCCTTGCCATTTTGTCAAATTCGGAATAATCTCCGCCAAACGTGTCTCTGAACCAACGAAGTGATGCCGCACATGACTTTGTGGCTGCTCCGGGATAACAAAGCACTTTCTTCAAATGCGAGTAATTAACTATATTACAGTCTGGGAAAAAGTTATCAGCAATAACGCAAATGCGACCCGCAGTAGCAAGTTTTAGCGTAACGTCACCGACGTTTACTGCACCGGCCGCCAACACCTCCATAGCCGTATCAGTCGCTCCGCATATAACTTTGGTTCCCTCGGCAAGCCCTGTGTCACGGGCTGCGGATTCGTTTACCACACCAACAACGTCGAAGGGCGATACCACAGTCGGCATCATATCTCTATTAAGACCTGCGAGTGAAAGAAGGTTGTCATCCCAATCGAGTCTGTCATAATCAAAGAGCATACTGCCCTCGGCTTCTATATAGTCGGTGACGAAATCTCCGGTGAATTTACCTCTCACAAAATCCTTGGCGAATGTGACTTTTTTAACCTTAGAAAATGTTTCGGGATGATTGTTTTTTACAAACATTATTTCGGGCAAAGACCATATAGTGTCAACTTTATGTTTACATTTTTTGAATATTTCTTCTCCGAAATCATGTTCGAGATACTTTTTCTCGTTTACGGAACGGGTATCTGTCCAATATACAGAGTTGCATACAGGCTCACCGTTTTCGTCAAGAAGCGCAGCCGTGTGAGTTGCGGCATCAAAGCAAACGCATTCTACAAGAGCCGGATCGATATCTTCAATCACAGCGCGAACATTTTTAACTGCTGCAGAATACCAATCGTTCGGATTCTGTTCCGCCAACCCGCCATCGCCAAAAACGGTGGAGTATTCGGCGGTTGCCGTTCTTACAACTTCGCCGTCTTTATTCATCAGTGTTGCCTTACTCGCACCACCGCCGAAATCTACACCTAACACGTACATAACAATCTCCTTGTTTACTTAACTATCCACTTATGGCATTCCTCAGACGCACTGAGGAGACCGCGGTTTTTACCAGCCATAATCCAGAGGCAATAATTTTTATATCCGGGAGCAACGGTGAAAGGATGATATCCCTTGGGAATTTCCACAAAATCTCCGTTTTCTACCTTATATACTTCGTTGATATCGTTTTCCGAGGTGTAAACTGCCTGGAATCCAAAGCCTTGAGGCTTGTCGAACTCGTAATAATATATTTCGTCAAGTGCTCCCTCTCTGGGAAGATCGTCAACGTCATGCTTGTGGGGAGGATAGCTGCCCCATTTTCCGTCCTCTACCCAAAATTCACCTATATATAGATGGTTTGCATCTCCGGTTTCGGGGAAGGTGAAAGCAACCTCGCGCACAAACGAGCCCTTGCCAAACGTCTTTACAGCAACTTCATTTTGCTTTATCTGATAAGGCTCATAATATTTTTCCGCAGGCGCCTTGCAAACGGCAATCTTAACGTCGCCGTCCTTGGCGGTTACGGTGAAGGGGGTATCCTTTCCGATGTATGCGCTCTCGGCAGCACCGTCAAACACGCTCTCTCTGTAACCAACCTCGGAAAAGCAGAAGTTCTCTCCGCGCACCTCGCATTTTCCGTAAAGCACGATGAGTACAAACTCCTTACCAACCTCGTCAACTGTATAGCTTTTTCCTGCGGGAAGCTTCAGCATATCCGTCTCTGCATAAACAAGAGGAGAGTTTCTGTCTGTTATAACTCTCTCATATCCGTATTTTTCTTTATAGCTTTTTTTTAGATTCATATTCGTTTCCCCGTAAATATTTTTTACATATTTTCAAGAAGCATTTCCTCGACGGTAATAACTCTGTATCCGTCGGGACAACTCGATTTGAGCGCAACGTATTCGTCCGGATTTTCGGTAACAAGCGTTCTGCAGTCCATATTAACAGCGTTTTGCCATCTGTCAAGAGCAACCTTCTTCATAACTTCGGGCATATATTCCGACATAATGAGCTGACCTGCAAGATTTGCCTCTTTGCCGTGAAGCAACATATCCTTGGACACACCAACCGACTCTATAAGCCTTCTTCCGCTATCCGTATCGTCAAGCTCACGCGCATATGCATAATTATCCTGGAGGGTATATTCATTTGTTCCATGATTTAAACTTATTTTGCCATCTTTTATCAAACCAAGCAAGTATTCATTAAAAGATACAAATTTGACGTCAAGCTCAATGCCCCACTCGCTATATTCATGGCGAATAAAAGCAAGGTCGGCAGGGTCGTAAACCACTACTGTTTTGTATTTGCTTGCATGACTCGCGAAGGCTTTTGCGGCATTTTGAGTTTCCCCGGTCTTTCCCGTAAGGAACCACAAAGAAAGTCCAGTATCCTGCTGCTTTGTGAAAGAAATCTTTACACCGGCGAGTGAGAGGAGTGAAAGCGCGCGCTTTACACATTCGGGTGCCTTTATCACAGCGTTCGTTCCCGCTAGGAAAAGAACATCGCTGTCATCGGAATAAAGCGCCTTAAGCTCCTCGCTGATATCCTCACCGTATACGTTCCCTGTCTGCATATATTTCTCTATAAGTGAGAGTATGTAGTCGGGAGTCAGCCCTGCAAGAACCAGCTCGGTCTTTGTTTCCTGGACGAACACCTTGGGGTCAAAGCCTGTCACGCAATTGTTCGTGCAAGCACCGCAAAGTGAGCATTCATAAATATTATCTACCACCTCAGAAAGCTCTGTCGCCCCTCTCTGCACCATAGAAATAGCAAAGGAGCGCGCCCTGGCAGTGTTTCTTTCCTGACCGGTAGCATTACCTATCGGACAGATGTGTCTGCACATCCAACAGAATCTGCAATTGTCAATTATATTTTTTGCGTTTTGAGTTACGTTCATATCTATTCCCTCCGTATCATAAACCAAGCTTGTACGGATTCATTATTCCGTTGGGGTCAAGAGTCTTTTTAATTCCCTCGAACACCTGCATTGCCGGGCCATACTGTTCTTTCATCATTCTTCCGAGCTTTATTCCTACGCCGTGATGATCGTTTACTACACCGCCGTTTGCCAATGCGGTCCTGATACCCAGTGTCCATATCTCGTTGTGAAGTCGCATTGCCTCTACAGGATCGGCAGGCACGTGCTCACCGTCGATAATAAATCTGTCGTACATCATAGCACCCCACTCATACCAATGGGAGAAGTGGGCTATAAATCTGGCGAAGGGATATTTCGTTTCGATAGCCTCCTTCATCGCCCAATAGATTTTCTCTATCTTATCATAGGGAGCTATGGTATCCATAGTGCCGAACATCTGCGGAATATCCATCATATGTCCGGGGTAGAAGAAGGTTATCTTCTCGTTCCACCACTTCTCACCGTACTCACTTCCGAGGTCCTCCGCGCCGTACTTTGAGAATATTTCGAGAAGTATCTTTTCCTCGACGTCAACAAGCTCGCGTACTCCCTCGTATGCCACGTTCATAAACGCGCCTGGCTTAGAAACGCCGACTATTTTCTTTATAAGGCTTGCGGTCTCCGCCTCATCATAAAGTCGCATAACAGAGGGCTTGAATTTCTGGAGCACCTCACGTGAAGCATTAAAAGCAGAGGTCATATCCTTGAACAAGAAGCCGCGGAATCGGCGAACCTCGGGCTGCTCAAAAATGCGTATCTGCGCCTTTGTAATAACACCGAGAGTTCCCTCCGAGCCAATGAATATTTGGTTAAGGTCGGGTCCTGCCGCGTGCTTTGGAGTTGCGGAGGTGTATATAATGTCACCGTTAGGAAGAACGACCTCCATTTGAAGCACCATATCGTCTATCTTGCCGTACTTTGTAGAAACGACACCTATTCCGCGGTGAGCAAGAAATCCGCCGACGGTAGAGCAAGTAAGCGATGAGGGATAGTGCATCGTCGCATATCCTTTTTCGTTTGCAGCCCACTCAATGTGCTTGTATATAGCACCGGTGCCGCACTCTATGTACATGCCGTCGGTATTTACCTCATAAATCTTGTTCATTCTCTTTGTGTCGAGAATAATACCACCAGCCACAGGAAGAGCACCGCCCTGCGAGCCTGCACCGCCGCCCCATGTAGTAACCGGAATCTTATAATAGTTTGCTATCTTGAGAACCTTCGAGGTTTCGTTTGCATCTGCAGGCGATACGATAAAGTCAGCCTCCGGCATTCTTCTGCCTCTGTCGACCCACATTCTCGAAAGCCAAAAGAAATCGGCACTGTGTGTCGCCTTGTCAATTTCCTTAACCGAGCAATTTTCTCTGCCAACGGCATCCTCAAGCTCAGTCAAAACCTGTGTAAACAAAAATTCGTTCATACGCACCTCGTGAAAATTATTTTAATATTTATCCAAATTTTGTTGAGTAAATTATAGCACATATGAAAATAAATTTCAATACCTTTCAACGAAATCGCTAATTATTATTTTTTCTTTATTATTTGACTTTTTTGATGAGGTGTGATATACTTGTTACGAAAAAGATTTTCAAAATTTGCAGAAAACGGTGAAAATATGGGAAAAACAATTCTTAATATAAAGGTAAATTACGAGAACTTAAGCAAGGCAGAGAAAAGAATTGCGGATTTTTTGATAGAAAATCCCAGCAAAATTCTTCCTTTATATATAACGGAGCTTTCAGAAAGCTGCGGTGCAAGCGAGGCTACTATTGTCCGTTTTGCAAAAAAATTCGGATTTGAGGGCTACCAGCAGCTCAAAATTGCCATAGCAAAAGAAGAGCATATCCGTCCTGTTAACGAGAATATAACACCTAATGATTCTCCATACGATATCTTTGCTAAAGTCTGCGACGACATTTATTGCTCGCTTGAAAAAACAAAAAAAGGACTGGACCGCGATGCACTCGGTAAGTGCTGTGATGCCATTTTGGCCTCGGATAATATTATTATACTTGGACTTGGTAATTCTGCGCCGATAGCTAACGATGCCTCCCATAAAATGCTTCGCTTAGGGCTTCGCGCACACCCGTATACAGACAACCATATGCAAGCGATTGCCGCTTCCCACGCAAGCGAGAAAACGGTTGTCATAGGTATATCCCATTCGGGTGCATCAAAAGATATTCTTGACGCTATGCGGATAGCAAAGCTGTACGGCGCTTTTACCGTTGCAATAACCAACTACCAAAAATCACCCATTGAAAGTGTAAGTGACGTTGTTTTACACACGGTATCAGACGAAACCAATTACCGAATTTTAGGCCTTAGCTCCAGAATTTCCCAGCTTTCCATAATTGATACAATATATTCGTATTTGGTTTGTCAGTTAGATAACGCACAAGAAAACATTGCAAAAACAGAAGCTGCTTTGCAAAGCAAAAAGTGCAATGATAATAATAAATCTGCTATCAAAAAGCATAGTACTTAAATTTATTTTGTGCGTTGACTTTAGCCGTAAGTGACATTCGTTCTTTTATCAGTATATAATCTGCTTTCAGGAATTTGCCGGAATCCTTTCGGCTGCTTTACTATATGTTTTTCACAAAATGTGAGGGCTGACGGTTGCTTCCGTCAGCCCTTTCTCTTTGCAATAGCCATCCATTTCAAAGAAAGGGATGGCTATTGCAAATAAAAAAACAGCCCAAATCCAAGGATTTAGACTGTTTTTTTGTGCAAAAAGCACTAAACTTTGGTCGAAGTGTGGAGATTCGAACTCCAGGCCTCCAGT
>JAZOAA010000174.1:0-3250 GCA_045595265.1 Eubacteriales bacterium | reverse complement strand
AAAATATCGTGCGTAAAGAAAGGAAGCGCCGCCGCCATAACGTAAGCCGGCACGGAGAGCTTATAATTCTTATGCACGCCCATGGCGCGAAGCAGCTCAAACACCGCCGCCAGCGAAAAAATCGCCAGAGCAAACGGATATATCAAGTACTCCGAAAGCAGAAGTATCGGCACCATTACTGCAAGAATGATGCATGACGTTATTGTTCTGATTTTCATAATTTTAACCTTCTTATTTAGGCAAGAGAGAATTATCCGAACTCGTTTTGAAGATGCATATTTCGTGCAATACTTCGGTAAAAATCCTTATAATATCCGCATATTATCTCGAATTTTAACCTCGTCCTGCGCAAAATCTGCTATCTTCAAAATTCTAAGAACTCTAAAGCCTGAATTTTTAGATGATTTTGGTGCTTGGCGCTCACAGCCAAGTACAACTTTGCAAGAGCGATAAGTGCCTAAAGCGCTGAAAATTCACGCTTTAGAGCGGGTTTGGATAGTTCCCTCTTGCCTAAACATTACGCTTTATCATCCTCGGGAGAAAGACCGCCAAAGCGCCTGGTTCTCGAATAAAATTCTCTAACGCATTTGTCAATATCCTCATCGGAAAAATCAGGCCAAAGAGTGTCAAGTATTATAAACTCGGAATATGCACTCTGCCATAGGAGAAAATTGGAAATACGAAAATCTCCGCCGGTTCTAATAACAAGGTCGGGGTCGGGTGAATGTGAGGTATACATATATTTTGCAAGAATCTCCTCTGTCAAAGAGGTGTTGCCGTCGGCAATCGCCGCGTTTGCCGCGTGGACTATCTCGTCCCTGCCGCCGTAATTTAACGCTACGTTGCACACGAAGGCTCTGTCCTTTGCCATCTGCTCGACCTCTATGCACTTATTCCTGACCTTTTCGGGCAAAACGGACTTGTCGCCAAGGAATCTCATCGAAAAATCCTTGTCCGACTTTATTTTTTCTATAACGACCTCGTCAAGATACTTGTATACAAGCTCCATCAAAGTGTCAACCTCTCCCTTCGGTCTTTTCCAGTTTTCTGTGGAAAAGGCGTAAAGAGTTACGTGATGAACTCCTATTTCTCTGAAGTGCCTCAATATTTTTTCAACAATCTTCGCACCTGCTATATGCCCGGCGCTGCGAGGCAGACCTCTTTTTTTCGCCCATCTGCCGTTGCCGTCCATTATAATGGCAACAGAGTCAAGACGCTCGTCAGTCATGATAGATTTATCCTTAAAGGCTTCCAACGTTCTCCTCTTTCGCGAGAATTATATCTCCATTATTTCCTTAGTCTTTGATGCGGTAATAGTATCGATTTCCTTAATATATTTATCGGTAAGGTCCTGAACGAGCTTATCCGACTGCTTTGCCTCGTCCTCTGTCATAAGAGAATTTTTCTTATCAGCCTTTACCTTATCGTTAGCGTCGCGGCGAATGTTACGGATAGCAACCTTCGCGTCCTCGCCGAGCTTTGAAATCTGCTTTGACAGCTCCTTTCTTCTCTCCTCTGTTGTGGGAGGGAAGTTAAGACGGATAGATGTTCCGTCACTCTGAGGATTTATACCAAGGTCGGAGGTAAGGATAGCCTTCTCGATTCCCTTGATTGCAGACTTATCCCACGCGGTAATAAGGATAGTACGCGCGTCGGTAACCTTTATCTCCGCGATAGAAGAAATCGCTGTGGGTGAGCCGTAGTAATCTACGTTGATTTTCTTAAGAACGTCGGGGTTTGCACGTCCTGCTCTTATAGTTGAAAGATTTTCGGAATAAGACGATATCGTCTTTTTCATTCTGGATTCATAGTCTTTAGTATCAAGCTTCATTTTGTTTTCCTGCCCTTTCTTATTAATTATTCGGCTGTTATAACAGTTCCCACAGACTCACCGTCAAGCGCTCTGACTATATCGTCAGGGCTGCGGAAGCCGAACACGTGTATGGGAAGATCGTTTGACATAGAAAATGCCGCGGCGGTAGAATCTATCGCCTTGAGATTCATAGCTAAAATCTCCGATGCCTTCACTCTCTCAAGCTTCTTTGCCTCGGGATTTTTCCTCGGGTCGTCGGTGTATATATAATCAACGTTCTTTGCCATAAACATAGCGTCAGCGCCTATCTCCTTCGCCCTTACGACGCCTGCCGTATCGGTGGAGAGGAAGGGTATGCCGAGTCCTGCGCCGAACACAACTATCTTTCCTGCCTCGAGCGCTCTTACAGCCTTATCTGCCGAATATCCTTCGGCAAAGGGCATCATAGGAACTGCGGTCATAACCTCGCACTGCGCGCCTGCGCGTACGAGCGCGTCTTTAAGATAAATGGAGTTAATCACCGTTGCAAGCATGCCCATATGGTCTGCCGCGGTATGATTCATCTCCGTGCCGCTTCTGCCGCGCCAGATGTTACCTGCGCCGACAACGATAGCAATCTCAAGACCGCGGTCAGCGCACTCCTTAATAGCCGCGGCAACCTTATCAACGTAAGGCGCATCGTAAATATTAGATTCGTTTCCGTTTGCGAGAGCCTCGCCGGAAAGCTTTAATAAAACTCGCTTCATCACCGACCACCCCTTTAGAAATTACTTTTTAAGAGCGATAGCACGGCGAGCGTTCTCTGCAATATTCTGTGCGGTAAGACCGTACATCTCAAGAAGCTCGGGAACCTTACCGCTTCTGCCGAAGGTATCCTGAACGCCTACGCGGAGAACCGGAACGGGATAAGACTCCGAGAGAGCCTCGCAGACAGCTGCGCCAAGTCCGCCGATAACGCTGTGCTCCTCTGCGGTAACTACCGCGCCGCACTTCTTAGCCGATGCGCAAAGAAGCTCGGTATCAAGGGGCTTTATAGTATGTATATTGATAACCTCTGCCGAGATGCCCTCTGTGGCAAGAATGTCAGCCGCCTCAAGTGCTAAGTGAACCATGTATCCGTTTGCAACTATGCTGACGTCCTTACCCTCGCGGTAGGTAACGCCCTTACCAAGCTCAAACTTATAGTTCTCCATCTCTGCGGTGAGGTCCGGAACTGCAAATCTGCCAAAACGGAGATAGCAGGGGCCGTCGTGGTTAAGAGCCGCCTCAACTGCTGCATAAGCCTCGGTCGCGTCTGCGGGAGAGATAACGGTCATGCCGGGAATGGTACGCATAAGTGCCAAGTCCTCGCTGCACTGGTGGGTAGCGCCGTCCTCACCGACGGTGATAGATGCGTGAAGTCGGATCGTAGCCATCTCGTTCTGTGAGCCAAGGAGT
>JAZOAA010000173.1:0-13729 GCA_045595265.1 Eubacteriales bacterium | reverse complement strand
TATGTATGGGCTTGGTTTCCGAGTAAATTGCATTTATCGCGGTCTGGCACGCCTGCATAGCGTTAGGCATCTCAACGCCAAAGGTCGTGTAGGTGCCGCCTATTTTGAGAAGACCGTTTACACAGTTGTAATAATATCGCTCTTCATTTTCATTTGACCAATGCCACGTGCCGTTTTCGGGATTTTGGTTATCGTTAAGATACTTTATAAGAACGTCGGATACGCGCCAATCAGCACCTTCTGCCTCAAGTTGCTTATCTCTTTGAAGATATTCCGTGTCTCGCGAGCATACGAAAGAGCCCCAGCCGTATGAATTTTTACGTATATTGTAGCCGCATCCGCCGTCAATCCATTCGTAAAACGCCTTCTCTGTAAGAAGCTCGGGAGAAACGTAAGCGTTAGCCGTAGGTAAAACTCTGGAAACCGCAACAACAGCTCCCCTATTACGAAGGCTGTCGGTAATAGTTACTCCCGACACGACTACAACGTTGCCCTGCGAGTCAACCTTAGTTCCGTCGACCAGAGTTCCGTCACCTGTGTAATCATAAATATTGTAAGTAGGCTTGAGTCCCGCAAGCTTGAGAAGGGATATCGCATGACCCGCATCTCTCGCTCTGCGCTCCTGATTTCTGTCGGTTGCCGGCTTTCCCCACTGCGGGTGGTAGAAGAAGCCGTTAGGGTCCTGAAGAGATTTTGCAAAATTACCCATCTGCTGCTTCATCCAGTCGGGAAGACCGGGGTTTCCGCCGACAGAGTCTAAAAGTCCGCTGTAATGCGTAATCATAAGTGCCTGTGCGGTGGACTCGAGGTCCGGTAAAAAGCCGAGAGTATCTCTTCCGGAATTGGAGTAATAAAATCCTCCGATAGCAGGCTCGTAAAGATTGGCAAGCCAGGTCACCATGTTCGGTGTAGTAAGAGAATAATATTTTCTGCATGCTTCTACTACGTCTGCGGCAAGAGTCGAATCACCCGTGTTGGTCAAGACTGACGAATAAATTGCGGTGTATGACGCTTCTCTTTCCTTCTCATCCTGCTCGCGCTGCCACTCAACGTAGTCAACAAGACCGATATCTACGATACCCGTTTCAACGTTTAACGGTGCTTCATCCTTTATGTAATTGTTGATAAAATAATTAATCGCCGTGGAGCTGCAGGCTTCAGTTCCGTATTTATCCTCCTCAAAGACAATCGCAATAGATTTGCCATCTGAATAAATAAGGAAGGCTACCTGATTTTCTTCCTGCCGGTCTATTCTTGAAAGCTCGCTATACGCCGTCTTCGTTATTTCTCTGTTTGTTTGTCCTATAACTATTTCTCTTTCGGACGGCTCTTTCTCGTCATTTACCATTCTGACCGATACGCCGGGCACACGTCCCAGCGCGGAAAACAGCGACGACGGACCTCTGGCATTAAGTCCGTTACCGCATACTACGTTATAATGTATCGTGCTCTCATTGTAAACAGGCTGTTTCTCACTCTCGGGTGTGCATGAAATCAACAAAGCACACATAAGTGCAAGTATAAGCGCTAAAAGTTTATTTTTCATCAATTTTACCTCCGCTTTCTCTTTCTTTTGCTTTGTTCTCGGTTTGCTGTTTTCTGTAGTTTAAGGGTGTCAGTCCCTTATATCTCTTAAACGTATTTCTAAAATGAACTACGCTCGTAAATCCGCTTTTTTCAGAAATTTCAAGGACAGAAAGACTCGTATCCGCAAGCAGCTTTGCCGCCATGTCGGCTCGCTTTGAATTAACGTACTCACTTACAGTACAGCCAAAATATTTACTTATAAGCCTATATAAAACGCTCTTTGAAATATTAGTTCCCTTTGATATGTTCGTTATAGAAAGATCAGAAGATAGATTATCCTTAATATAATTTTTCACTCTCTGAAGATTTTCGTCAGCGGTAGGCTTTATCATCTGAGCAAGGATAACGTGCTCCGCAAGTATTACCGCAAGATTTATAACGCTCTTGAATCTACGTTCGTCGTAAACGGGAACGTTGCGGTAATATTCCTTCATCTGTTCGGTATCAGTTAAAAGGTCTGATGCGCATTTTATTGCAGAAGAGAAATCACCCTGTCTAAGACTGGAGAAGAAAACGTATCCGACAATACTTCCCTCGTACATTATAGGTGCCGCTATGTTAATGAGTCCGCCGTGACAAATATGAATTTCAGGCTTTTTTGACTCGCTGCATTTTCGGAAAAGCTCGTCGTCGGATGCTACGCATCGCTCGCGCCCCTCATCAGTGCTTCTTATGACCGCGCAATAAGGATTCCACCTCGTACTCTTGACCTTTACGTCCGTAAAATCTGTTCCTATAATGAAAATGCCTATGCCCGTAGCATAATAAAAATCATCTGCTATTTGCTGAAGCTTTTCTACGTTAAAATCAAGTTTCATATCCAGCGCTCCTTTGATGTTTTCTAATTCAATTTTACACAAAACGTTCTATATTGTAAATAGGTTTCCCAAAACAAGGAAAATACTTTCCTTTTTGCGGAAATTCGGTTATGTTTTTCGGTGTTTTTGTTTAATTAAGATATATATTTATGTATTTTTTAATATCTATTGTAAATTTTAACGAAAAAATGCAATCTCCAATTTTTTTAGAAGATTGCATTTTTTACATTAATATTTATAGTATGTTTTTACGCTTTATATGCTTTTTGGTCAGCATTGGGATTTACTCCAAACGCTTTATTGACAAGAATGCGAAGTCGCGAAGTTTCATTAACCAACCTTGCCGACAGGATATCGCTTTCTTTCACTACGGCAAGATACATCTCTTTTTCTTTCGTTCGGTTGAAATCATAGGCTATGTAGATATTTCCTGCATCGTCTTCCGCGAGATCGGGATATGACGTTTCGCATCTATCGTCTAAAAGAAGTCCGCCCTGCCAGCTTTTTCCGTCATCGGAAGAAATCCAAGCAGTAAGATTGCTCCTGCCAAAGCCCGCAGGATGATAGACAAAAACCAAATTTCCGCTTCTTAATCTACGAATACAAAACCTTGAGTTTGGACCGTTGTGGATAAGGTTTTCTTCATCATTCCAGGTTTTGCCTCCGTCATCGGAATAAGATACACCAACTCCTCCGCTTGAGCGAATATACATCATAAGTCTGCCGTCAACAAGCTCAACTATCATATGCTCGTCTATCATTCTCTTTTCCGTAGCGGACCGACCTATCAGCTCAAAGCTTTCACCGTCATTGTAAGAGCAATATACGTTTGAAAAATTCTCCTCGGGTAAGCTGTTATAATGAGAGGGAAAAGCGTGCCATATAGCGCAGGGCAAAAGCCAATTTCCGTTCTTCGTCACGGTAGGCTTATTCATCATAATACCGTTCGCTATTCTGCGCGGCTCGCTGAATCGAAGGTCCTCATCGGGCGCGTTGCAAACCACAGCCCAAACTCCAAATCTGCCGTCTATATGCGTGCCCACGGCATAACTCTGGGCATAGAATAACCAAAGTCTGCCCTGCGGGTCGGTCCACAGGCAAGGGTCAAAAACTCTGCAATCGGGCGTGGGAGGCTCTATCGCCATTACCTGACAAAAGTTAAAGTCACAATCCGAAACGTTTTTATATAAAAGGATGAAGTTTCCCTTTTCCTCACCTACTCCACCCGAGTAAAATGCATAAAAAAGATTTCCGCCGCGGCTTCTCTCAATAGTAGGAATACCCTGATATACTCTTTGAAAATCTCCGTATTTTTTCTCGAAATTATTATTTTTAGGGTCGTAAACGAGTCTTGCCGGTAAAAGAGCCTCGTCCTTACCTTCATATATCTTTTCTTCACGCATAAGAAACAATCTCCTTGCCGTTTTGCTTTAATTTTAACCCCACCCGGCTTGATTGTCAATCTTTTTTTCGAAAAAGGGAAAATATTTGCTTTTTTGGAAAATATATTCCCTTTTCAATGAAAAAGGTTGACTTTGGTGAATAAAAAATGCTATCATCAATTCGTAAAATAAAGAAAGTGGGTAAAGCCATATGATTTATACCTTGCCTAAAATAGGCAAACCGGCGCTGAATTTTTCGCATTTTCCAACCACCTATCAAGCGTTTATATTCAGAGCATGTGAATACGTTTCGGTAGAAAAAATTGCAAAAGTATTAAAAACCACCGAAGAAAATATACGCATCAGTATGTCACAAATGGGTCTTTGTGACTGCGAACCGGGCGATATATGGCTGAAAAAGGGATATATCACAATAATACGCCGTATGTGGCATATTCTGCCATATTCGCAGCTTCTTGAGCTGTTGGAGATTGATAGCGAAGGCCTCGCCGTTATACTTAAGGAAGAGGATTTTTTAGATGTAAAGCTTGGTGATAAGCCTTACTGCGATGAGGTAGTCTGGCGCGAGCTAGATGATGAAGAGCTTAAGCAAACGAAAAAAATCAAGGAAATAATGGCAGAGCTTGACCTTTCGGGAAAGGCTCCGTTTGATTTCTGCTACAATGTTCCGCAAATCAAGTTTTCCGGTAAGGAAATCTTTGAAAGCCGAATAATTTACGCTCATTCGGGACTTTATCAACACGCATTTGACGTTGAGAGCGAGGAATTTTGCTCTGACGAGCAGCTGGCGGCATACCAAAAGCTCGGAATAAACGGAATTTGGACACAGGGCGTGCTTTCACAGCTTGCTTATTTTCCCTTCGAGCCAAAGCTTTCGCTCGGATTTGAAAAGCGAATTAATTATATGCGTAAATTCACCGAAAGGCTTGACAAATTCGGAATAAAACTGTACCTTTACATAAACGAACCGCGATATATGCCCAAAGGATTTTTTGAAAAAAATCCCGACATTCTAGGCCATGAGAGAAAGGAAGGCTCCTGCCTTTGCACCTCTACCGAAAAAGTACAGAATTATCTTGCCGATTCGATAGAATCAATATGCAGAGCGGTGCCTCTTTTAGGCGGATTTTTCACCATAACACGCTCGGAAAATCAAACGAACTGTTATTCTCATTCGGGCGGAATAGAGGAAGAGGTCTGCAACTGTAAAAGATGCAGAAACAGAAGCGTCGGAGAGGTAATCGGTGACACGCTTGGGGCTATGCTTAAAGGCATAAGACGGGTGAGTGCTGATATAAAATTCTTTGCTTGGAGCTGGAGATGGGACGAGCATTTTGAAGATATAGTACGCCATCTTCCTAAGGGGACGATACTCCTCTCGCAAAGCGAACTTGATATTCCATATAATATCGGGGGTATAAAGGGCAACGTTCTCGATTACTCGATGAGTATAATCGGTCCCGGCGAAAAGGCAAAGCATGAATGGAAGCTTGCAGAAGAGCTGGGTATTGAAACAGCCGCAAAAGTCCAGATTAATACGACGTGGGAAGCATCCACCGTACCTGCATTACCTGTTTCACCGTCGATTGAAGAGCATATCAGCGGAGTAAAGCAATGTGGCGCAAAACATCTGCTTTTAAGCTGGACTCTTGGCGGATATCCTTCAAAAAATATTGCAGCAGCAGCAAAATATTTCTTTGAAAGCTGCGAGTTATCCACCCAAGACTACGCACATCTTGAAGCTGAAAAAGAATTTTCTCGCGCTTTCTCTGAATTTCCTTTTCACATGGGTACGCTTTATAGAGGACCGCAAAATGCAGGGCCGTCAAATCTACTGTTTGAAAAGCCTACCGGTTACAAGGCAACTATGACCGGCTTTGCTTACGATGACCTTGAAACTTGGCGGTCTATTTATCCAGTGGATGTATTTGAGAAGCAGTTCGAAAAGCTCTGTGACGGCTGGAAATCAGGACTTGATATGCTTCCAAAAGATGCCGATTCCGAGACCGCTGTTATGGCTCGTGCAGCATACTGCCTTTTCAGCTCTTCTCTAAACCAGATACGCTTTATCCGTGCCAGAGATGAAGGACGCACCGAAGATGCCATCAGTGCTGCAAAGGCCGAACTAAAAACTGCAAAAGAGATGCTGTCACTGATGAATAAAAACGCATCTATTGGTTATGAGGCTGCAAATCACTACTATTTTTCAAAGGGTCAAATTGCAGAAAAAATCATAAATTGTTACCATATAATCGATAATTTTGTAAATAATAGGTGACAAAAACACGCTTTTTCGAGTTATAAAAAAGAAAAAACTGAACCATTTACTTAGTCAAAAGTTTTTGGTTCAGTCTTTTTATGTTTGATTTCTAAACGTGATTTTGATAAAAAGCCAAGCTAGGCCCGACTGTGCATAAAGCTACGGTGTGGGATTAGACTTGGCTCTTTTTTCGTAAATATTTTGCTTAAAAATTATTTCTTATAGTAACGGGGTGCAACAGGCTCTCCGCCCTTTGCCGCAGACTCAACTGCCGCAATACCAACGGCAACAGTATTAGCTCCCTCGTAAACGGTACACTCAAGCGCGGTATCGTTAAGGATAGCTACTGCCATATCCTTGATTTCCGCTGTTATGTTATGGTGAGCGATGTCAACGGGAATCTTCTCGGCGGGATACTTATGCTCGCCGTTATCGGTCGTGCAGTGCTGATAGAGAGTGATCTCGGGGGAACGGTTGTCGCAAATGATAGTGCCCTTGGTACCGTAGAGGCAGGTGCGCATGGTGTAATCACGCTTAACGCCGATACCGCAGAAGATCTTACCCACAACACCGTTCGGGAACTGCATAATTGCAATTGTGCAGTCGTCAACAGGCCAGTCGGTAAGTACCTTTCTGTTAGCGAGAGCCATAACCTTCTCGGGATCGCCTGCAATCCAACGAAGAAGGTCGATTGCGTGGCAACCGCCGCCGATGATGGAATAACGAAGGTTTACGGGGTCCCATCTCCACGCTTTGCCAAGGAACTGATAATCGTGAGCATACTCGGACTCAACGTAGAAGAGATCGCCGATCTTGCCTGCTGCGACAAGCTCCTTTGCCTTCATGAATCCGGGCGCCTTACGGCAAACCTGTCCGGTCATGAACTTAACTCCAGCCTTCTCCGAAGCCTCGATCATAGCGTTGCAATCCTCAACAGTCTGTGCAAGGGGCTTTTCGCAAAGAACGTGATAACCCTTCTCACAAGCCGCAACAGCATGCTCTCTGTGAATGTAATCGGGGGTTACAAGACAAACGCAGTCAAATCCGCCGTCCTCAAGCATCTTGTAATAATCGGTGTAACGGCGCTCAACACCAAACTCGGCGCCTCTCTTCTCAAGGAAAGACTCATCGATATCACAAATAGCGACAGTCTCGGCAATATCGGAATTATTTCTGATTCCTTCAAGGTGAGCTCTGCCAAGACCACCAACTCCAACAACGGCAAATCTTACTTTTTTCTGTGCCATAACTATTTTCTCCTTAAAGATGTTTTTTTGCGGTCGTCACCGCCTTTATGATTTAAGTATAACAAATATAGAAAATTTGTCAAGAAAAATCAAAAAAATTGTACTAAAATTTTTATTTTGTATAAAATTGCAACATTTTATGTATAAAATTATACATTTTATGAATTGAAAAAGCGGTCACTCAAAGAGCAACCGCTTTTTTGTTTAGGTATAAATAATCAATTATTGAAACAATTTTTCAAATTCAAGGTAATAAGAGTTGTCGGTCGTACCTACAGTCCCGGGATCCCCATTCGAACCATAGTACCCATGAACATCTTCACCAGAGTCTAATACGGGACCACAACTTCCATATGTACCGCCTTTGCCACAATATTCATCAGTTGTTAACGACTGGAGTCCCTTGGAAATATATAGAATACCTAAAATTTTATCGCCGCCATCGCCTCCGTCGCCACCATTACCGGAAGTACTGCGAGTGTCAGCATAGTATTCTTCGCCATATGAGCCCCCGCCCTGACCTCCGTCGCCTCCGTCGCCGGCAACAAAACCGTTACCTCCGTCGCCGCCATTTCCTCCGTTGCTCCAGCCATCTGCACTGTTGCTGCAAACACGGGGGTTGCCTCCTCGGCCTCCCGCACCGCCATTTCCTCCGTTGCCATACTGAAGTTTCAATGTTGAACAGATTAGATCCTTTATGGACGATAACAAAATCGGAGCACCGCCGTTTCCTCCGTTTCCGCCATCTCCCGCATCGGCTATATTATACTGGTCATTTTGATCAGAACCATCAGGTATATTTCCGCCTTTGCCTCCATCGCCTCCGTCACCGCCTATTAACTCAATCGTTACATTCGGATTAGTTATTGATAAAGTTTGACAATCGATCGCCATTGCGCCTTTGCCGCCGTTGCCTCCATTCCCAGCATCAGACGTATGGCTACCGTCACTACCTTTGTAACCGTCAGCGCCGTTTCCGCCGCGCACTTCCAGTTCTCCGGCTCCGGTTATCGTAAGATTCTTTCCTGCAGCATTGATGCCAATATAGCCGGTTGCGCCCGCACTCGCTCCATCGCCGCCCTTAATATATGCATTCCCGCTTACAATAATAGTGATATTTTCACTGCTTACTGCGCTGAAATCAAGGCCAGCGTAGCCGGCAGGAGCTTCGTATGCAAAGTTTTCAAACTCAATAACGATATCCTGCTTCCAATTCTCGTTAAATTTAATGGTCAATGGTGTAAACTTACCTGTGTATGGAGTTCCCGACTCGTCATCCACGAGGTAATTGCCCTTAAAGATGACCTTCTTAACATCGCAACCGTTAAACTTGGGATATACGGTGAACATTCCCTTCGAGCCGTCAAATACCAGCGTACCGCCCTCCATCGTGTACTTGATGTTACTAAGAGGTACGTTCGTATGTGCCTGAAGCTCGGAGAAGTCTATAACCATAGTTCCCTCGGTTTCGTCGAATATGTAAGAATCCTTATAGAGACTGCTTATCTTGTCCTTAAGAGCGTAGTACTGCTCGTCACAGGTTGAGTAGAAATAGTTATATAGAGTATTTTTTGCTCCGGCATATTTCTCATCGTCAAGCAATTCCCAAACAAACACGAGACTTCCGTCATCAACATCTATCAGAACGTAGTCCTCTCCGTTCTTAAGGTCGGTTGCCCAAGCATCGCAAACCGCTGAGAAATCAGCAAGAGATTCGCACACCTTGCCCGTAATGTTTCCACCGTTTGTAACCAAAGTAAATTCACTCTGAATATCACTTTCAGTGTTCGTTTTGAAAGCCTCGTAATTAGTTGATATGCTGCTATCTACGGACTGCTTTAATTCCAGACCCTTAATAGCCGCACCAACCTGCGAGGATATCTCAAGCTGGGAGCCAACCTTGAATGTCTCATTGACTTTTGTGGTTGTGGAAATCATCTCATAATGAAGATTGAAAGAACCTCCGTAAACACCCGAGGTGATAATATGAGTTCCATACCAATTTATGAAGGTTTCAGGAGATAGTTCTCCACTCTGCACCTTCGCCGCATTTAAGAGAAAATCTTCTGAGAGAACGGCAGACAGCACGCTAAGATCGTTTGAACCATATATTCCCGCCCTCTTGCTGGTATAGTAATAATCCATATCGTAGAATACAGCCTTGGTATCGCTCTGTGTCTTTTTCTCATAGCCTGTATTAATCTCAAACGAATATCCCGCAGTAGCGTTCACTATCTTCATATAGTCTGCAGAGATTTTCATATCAACCTTTGAGCTAAGACTCGATGTAAGCTGATCAACGTAGCCGTGAAGGGTTTCCGCATATCTGACGGTGGAGTAAGAATTTCTCTCCTCATCCTCCTCGACACGAAGCCTGTTAAAGAGCGCGTCGTTGAAAATGCTCAAGCGGCGATTGTCGGTTTCGGTGTATCCTCCTGTGAGAAGGTTTACCGTCTCCCCAAGACCGTCAAAATCGGCTATTGGCTCATTGGGAATATCAAATATATACTCAAGATATGCAGAGCTAATAACGCCGCTGTCCTCGGGCGCTACCGCGCGAATTTTAATCTGTAGCTCGTAATTCGTTCCGTAATATTCCTCAAGGTCAAGCTTTGTAGAAAAGACCTTAACGGGAGTGCCGTCCACAATAGCCTCGTAATAATCTGCGCCCTCAACGGTGTTCCAGTAAATAACAGAATTATTTTTAGTAATTCCGGTTGGTGTATCAAGACGATCGATAATCGCTTCACCGCAAACCGAGCAAATACCGGTAGAGGCATTCACCTTATGGTCTGAGAAGGGCATCTCCCTTATCTCCGCGTGATCGGAATTGTTGTCGCAAACACGCTTTTCCTGCCCTTTAATAACACAGGTTGACTCGAAAAGAACCGTCCAATCGCCAAAGCTGTGACCCGTCTTGCTTATCGTTCTTATATCAACGTGACTTGTGTCGTTGAAGCATACACGCTGCTCCTGACCGTTCACCTCGCAGGTCGCATCCTGCGTTACGTACCAGTTTCCCCAATCGTGACCGAGTTTCTCAACCTCGGTGGCGTAATTTTTGCCGCAGATACAGGTATAGGTTCTGATTCCTGACATAGTACACGTTGGAGGAGTAGTCGTCACTCCGGTATATCTATGCTCTGTCATAGGTATAGTTATCTTTGTGCTGTATCCGCAGCGTCTGCATTCATCGTAAGCATACCACCCCTCATTCGTGCAGGTTGCCGCCTTTGCGCCATAAGAGCTATTATCATGTCCAAGTGGCGCTATTTCCTCATTTTTCGTATCCATACAGTTCGTGTCAGTACAAGTATATCTCATCATTCCTGATGACGTACACGTAGCTGCCAGCGTAACAACGCCCTCATTCCACACATGAGTATGCAAATTGAGATTTACCTGACCGCACTCACAGTAGCCGTTAACGTAATTATGACCCGTGGCAGAACGCTGTGAATATGTAGAATGACTGCACCTCCGGCAAACGCTGTACGCATACCAGCCGAACTCTGTACAGGTAGGTTCTTTCGCATCATAGCTTACACTGTCGTGACCTAGAGGAGCTATTGATAAGGGTTGGGGGATATCTTTACCGTCACATCCGACTCTGGTACAGACCTCATAGGAGTGATATCCCGATTCGGTGCAGGTTGCAGCCTTGCCTTCAACCCTGCTCAAATTGTGACCGAGCGCTGAAACAGGAGTTTCCGTATGATAAGAACAACCTTCTCTTTTACACTCGACTCTATCCTTCACACCCGCAGACGTGCAAGTGGGTTCAACATCCGCATAATGCTTAAGAGAATGACCAAGCGCAGGTATCTCCTCAAAGGTGGTGTAGTCACAGTTACCTCTTACGCATTTTTTATACGGCTTATATCCAGCCTCCTCGCAAGTCGCCTCCTTGCCGTCATAAGAACGCATATCGTGACCCGGAGCATCCACCGAATCAGTAAACGACTCACCGCATTCACAACGCCAAGTAACTGTTCCGCCCACAGTACAACTATACGAGCTGTCGTCCACTTTATAAAGCTTATATGTGTGCGAATGTATTTCCTCCTTGTCGTTGGGTTTGTCGTTGTTTCCTCCGCCGTGATTGCCGGAGCCATTATTTCCTCCGTTTGGGGTTACGATGGTGTTCCCTCCATTGTTTGACGAGCTGCTGTCGTTTCCGTTGTTAGGTGTTACGACGACGCTTCCGTCGTTGTTTGGAGTTATTTTAACTCCGTCGCATGCAGTTATCAGCAATGTACTGACGAGCGCCAATGCGCAAACAACCAATTTCACCAATGATTTCATTATTTTTCTCCTCAGAAATAAAATTTGATGCGGTGAGGCATCCAGTAATACTATAACACATTTGTGTTCATTTGTCAACATATGTATTCAAGGTTTTGCCAAAAATATACTATAATCTATTTAGCGAAGGCCAAAAATAAAATTTAGAGGAGAATGCCATGCTAGATGCTATAATAGTTGGAAAGGTCATACAGGAATACCGCGAGAAAAAGAATTTATCACAGGAGGTGGTAAGCGGACTTGCGGACATTGGAAGAACTCACCTTAGCGCAATTGAGAGGGGAGTAAGGAAACCAACGCTGGAAACCTTCTTCAAAATTGCTGACGCACTTGATATCCTACCCAGCGAGTTAATGAAACTAATTGAAAAAAACTGCGTTTGAAGTCTAACAAAAAATGTAGAACAAGAAAAAATTCATAGAAAAATAAATCCCTATCGAAACGTATTTTTTCAGTTTCGATAGGGATTTGCTAATAAATATTTACATTTAAGACGGTTGCGGCTTAACTTTTGACCTCTTCCATAATAAAGGCTTCGAGGGTATCACCTTCACGGATATCGTTGAACTTTTCAATTCCAACACCGCACTCGTAACCCTCGTTTACCTCACGGACGTCGTCCTTAAAGCGACGGAGCGAGGATATCTTATCCTCGAAGATGACGATACCGTCACGTACTATACGAATCTGTGCGTTACGTGTAATCTTACCGTCCTGGATATAGCAGCCCGCGATGATTCCGACACCGGGCACCTTAATGGTCTGTCTGACCTCTGCGTGACCGAGCAGAACTTCCTTGTAGGTGGGAGCAAGCATACCCTTCATCGCCGCCTCAACCTCGTCTATGATTTCATAGATGATTCTGTGAGTTCTGATATCTACCTTGTTGCGCTCTGCGGAATCAAGAGCGTTTCTGTCGGGACGAACGTTGAATCCGCAAATTATGGCATTAGATGCTGCCGCAAGACTAACATCGCTCTCGGTGATACCTCCGACCGCGGAGTGAATAACCGATACCTTGACCTCTTCATTAGAAAGCTTAATGAGGGATGCCTTAACCGCCTCAACAGAGCCGGCAACGTCTGCTTTTACAATAATATTGAGAGTTTGAACACCTGCGGCAATCTGACCGAACAGCTCGTCAAGGTTGACTCTGGAGTTTGCTGCAAGGATCTCCTGACGGAGTCTTTCTCTTCTCTGCTCTGCAAGGTCCTTAGCCATTCTCTCGTTCTCAACGGCGTTAAGCTCATCGCCCGCCTGGGGAACGTCGTCAAGACCGATAATTTCAACAGGAACGGAAGGACCCGCCACCTTGACAGTCTTCCCCTTATCGTCAACCATTGCACGAACTCTACCGACAGCGTTACCTACGATAACGTAGTCGCCCTGGTGGAGAGTACCGTTCTGTACGAGAACGGTGGCAACGGGACCGCGGCCCTTATCAAGCTTTGACTCGATTACAATGCCTGCTGCGCGGCGCTTGGGGTTAGCCTTCAGCTCCTTGACCTCTGCAACGAGAAGCACGTTTTCAAGAAGCTCGTCAATTCCAAGACCGGTGTGAGCCGAGCAGGGCACACAGATAACGTCACCGCCCCATGCCTCGGGAACAAGCTCGTACTGTGTGAGCTGATTGAGAACGTTATCAGGGTTTGCGGTGGGTTTATCCATCTTATTAATTGCTACTATAATATCAATTCCGGCAGCCTTTGCGTGATTTATTGCCTCAACTGTCTGGGGCATAACGCCGTCGTCCGCTGCAACAACGAGAATTGCGATATCGGTGGACTTAGCACCTCTCATACGCATCGCGGTAAACGCCTCGTGGCCGGGGGTGTCAAGGAAGGTGATATCCTTGCCCTGCGCCTTAACACGGTACGCGCCTATTGCCTGAGTAATACCGCCCGCCTCACCGCGGGTAACGTTGGTGTGTCTGATTGCGTCAAGGATAGAGGTCTTACCGTGGTCAACGTGACCCATTACGCAAACGACAGGCGCACGCTCGATAAGATCGTCGGCGTTGTCCTCTGCCTCGGTAAAGAGCTTCTCCTCGATGGTGACAACGACCTCCTTGCTTACCTTAACGCCAAACTCGTCGGCGATAAGCTCTGC
>JAZOAA010000172.1:0-5931 GCA_045595265.1 Eubacteriales bacterium | reverse complement strand
TACCGAGCCGATTGAGCGCGCAATACGTGAAACGAGCTGAACGTGCAATGCCCTTCTCGTTATATCGTCGTTTTTATAGAATGAAAAAACCTGCGTTTTATCGGTATAGCGGTTATAATAGGGGCTGTGCATTATTTTATCAACGTCACGCAAATAAGCGGGACGCCAAATGGACTCCGTGTCGCTTGTGGGGTCTCTGCGCACAGCGGCTGCACTCTTGGCAGCAAATCTCGGGCGGGTATTGTTCTCTATATCATTTTTTATACGCTCGCTCATCTCGGAGCTAAGCTTTTCGTAATTACGGTTACTCATTATGTCACCTCATAACTAATATATACTATTGTAGCATAAATCTTAACTCCAGTCAAGTGAAAAGAAAAAAGTCTGCTCGGGTCAAAGCAGACTTTTTTATAAAATTATGCAATAGCGTTAAACTTCTTGGTGAACTCGGACTTCTTGTGAGCCGCGTTGTTCTTGTGAAGGATACCGTGAGCAACTGCCTGGTCAACCTTCTTAACAGCGAGTCTATAAAGTTCGGAAGCTGCCTCCTTGTCACCTGCTTCAACTGCTGCATTGAACTTCTTCACAACAGTCTTAAGCTGGCTCTTAACCATCTGGTTCTGGAGTGCTTTAGTCTGGTTTACAAGAATACGCTTCTTAGCGGACTTAATATTAGCCATTTTGTTTCTCCTTAATATTTTTACGTAATCGCTACGCGGTCCGTCAAATACAGCTGAGAGGGTCCGTAAAAGCCGACTTTGCAACCTGATTACTTTTTATACCGATATATTGTAACACATTTTTTTCATAAAATCAAGGGGTTTTTCAACTTTTTTTAGATAATTTTTGGAAAAAGTTCTTGTTTTTTTCGTGAAATATGCATAAACGAGTGTTTAGCAATTATTAACTTTTATTAACCCGAATTAACTATTCTTAAACAGGGGCAAAAATTATTGACCGGAAAATTTTCAGGTGGTAAAATATCTCCATAAGTTATGGAGGTTATGTCAATATGTACACCCTGATAATTATCGCTCTTGCGCTCATTACCGTTTTGGGCAGTGTTTATATTTTCAAGAGCAAACCGCGGCAGCTGGATATTTTTATAAAAGTTTCGGCACTCATCTTCTGCGTTATCGGTCTTGTGCGATTTCATTTGTCGGACAGCTTTGCGGAGGTGGTTTTTGACGGTAGTGACGTCTTTGAAACGCTGCTTCGCTGGTTCTCCTATATCTCATACGCGGCTATTCCTATGGCAGTCTTTTTTGATAGCAGGATGTTCAAAAACACGGTCCTCTGCTTTTCGGTGCCTGTCGGACTGTTATGCGCTTTGAGGTTTGAATATTCAATCGAATATTTCCTCTCCCCGCTCGGAAACGGCTGGGATACCGCGCCTTTCATCAGATACGCACTGTACATAACTGAAATAGCTCTGACGTTAGCAATTCCTCTGCTTGTGCAAAAGCGTGACTCGTACGTTCCAAGCTTTAAGCATGGGAGAGAATTTTTCAATATGATTATTGGCATTATGGGTATGCTTTTATACATGATGCCGGCATATATACCGCAGGCGCTATTCGGAACTACCGACATCAAGATAGCTGCTTTTTCACCAATTCATCTTGGATGGGTGGCGCTTACGATTTTGGAAATAGTTTTACTGTACTTGGTTTTCAAAAACAAAAGCAAAGAGCAAAAGTGGCATCTGTGCGGATTTTTAATTATAGCGCAGTTCTTTCACTCAAATTCTGTATTTCTCAGAGGCTTTAGATTTTCGCGCATACCGCTTCAGCTCTGCTGTCTTGCGGCGTTCTTTTACCTAATAATTCTTATCACAAGAAACAGAAAACTTTTTGATTTTTGCTACATAGCAAATATGATAGGTGCGCTTGTTGCGATTGTTCTGGCATCCTTCTCTGGCGGTGCTTTACAGTTCTGGAATATACATTATATGTACGAGCACACGATGGTAATCGTGTTCCCGATACTCGCCTTAGCCCTCGGACTGTTCCCAAGACTCGATAGATCGTCGCTAAAGAACATGTATGTAATTTTTAGTTGCTATTTTCTTTTCTGCCTCGTAATAGGTCTTGTAATCAACGCTTTTTCGAACAACGGCGGCTATGAGGTAAATTACTTCTATATGCTTGATTATAACACAGCGATAAGCTACGTTCCATTCGCCGCCTTTACCGGAGCGATAACAGTAAACATTGGCAGCGTTACGGTTTATCCGCTTCTTGTCGCTCTCGTTTATGTGGTATTCGTAGCGATATGCACTCTGTATTACCTACTGAACAGAGGAATATATAAAATTATTGATATAAATAAAATAAAGGCGGCCGGCATTGGACTGGCTACAAAAGATGCCACAGAGTCGCTAAAAAGAAGTGCAAACGAAGTGATATGCTCAAACGACGAACACGTGGCAAAGTACGTTTATGAGAGATATTTTCAATAAGTTTTGCGTTTTATCTTGACTTTTTTTACCCTTTGTGATAAAATTATTATCGCCTTGCGGGCGTGGCGGAACTGGCAGACGCGCCAGACTTAGGATCTGGTGGTTACCCGTGCAGGTTCAAGTCCTGTCGCCCGCACCAAACAAAAAAGGATATACCCTTGCGGTATGTCCTTTTTTGTTTTGGTTGGTGTGATGTGGCGCGGAACCTGCTCCGAGCGGCACTCACATTGTTCCCTGTAACGAAATAAAAGCGAGGCGACGTTTGCCATAGGCAAACTCGGGCAGACGCGTTTTGTTTTTTCATTGCGTCTGCTGTTCAATTTGTCCTGTCGCATTGCGTTCGAATAAAAATCATATCAGTTTAGCTTCTGCTCTATGATAGGCAGGAGGACTTCGGTTATTTTTTCATATCCCTTCGCATTTGGGTGCAGGCCGTCGTCTGTATAGAGCGAAGAATATTCGCCTGTTGAAGCGTCTTTTAATGCTGAGTGCGTATCGACGTAGGTACAGCCGTACTTTGCGGCTATACTTTTGATTTTTTCATTTGCGGAGAGTATGCGCCCATTTCTGTCAGAGAAGGCCTTCGATGTGGGGTGTAGGGACTGAATTATAAGCTCTGAATCAGGCAGGCGGCGAGTTATGTCACTAATAATTTTCTCATAGTCTTCGAACATAGAATCAATATTGTTTATTCCTATAAGAAGGACTACTACCTTAGGATTTACGGCATATAGAGAAACATCGAGTCTATCGTAAAGACCGGTTGTGGTATCGCCTCCTATGCCGCGCCATGCTACCTTATAATCAGAGTAGGCGCTTCCGTACTGGGCGTAGCCGTCGGTTATGCTGTCACCTATAAAGGCTATATCAACGTTGGAAAGTGTTTTATTCTCTTCGGTAAAGGCTGCTACCTTGTTGAGATAATATTCTCTAAAAAAGTTTGTGCCATCCTCTTCTTTCGGCATAAATGACCATACGGCAATGCCTGCGGCGATTAAGATGCATACAGCTATGGCTGACAATAATATCTTCTTTTTCATTAATTAATACTTCTTTCCTGTATATTTTAGTGCGCGCATTGAATTGAGTATCGCAAGCACGGCAACACCTACGTCTGCGAAAACGGCAAGCCACATATTAGCCATGCCCAAAACTCCAAGCATCATTATTACAGCTTTAGTTCCAAGGGCAAAAATTATATTCTGCCAAGAAATATGCAGGGTTTTTCTGGAAATTTGTATTGCTTCGCAGATTTTATACAAATTATCCGTCATTATAACGACGTCTGCGGCTTCTATTGCGCTATCCTGTCCGACGCTTCCCATTGCCACACCGACGTCCGCTCTTGCAAGGCTGGGGGCATCGTTTATTCCGTCGCCTACGTACATCGTGCTTTCGGAAGCGGTTATAAGCTCTTCAAGCTTTTTGTATTTATCCTCGGGTGTCAGCTCGTAATAGGCTTTGTCTACACCTACTTCGTTTGCCGCCTTTATAACGTTATCCTTTTTATCTCCTGATAAAATCACGCTTCTCTTAACTCCGAGCGAGCGAAGTGCCGATATTGCGGGGGCAGCTTCTTGCTTTATGCTGTCGGAAATATATACTACTCCTATAAGCTTACCGTTTCTGGCGACGTATACCGCACCGCTTACGTCCTCTACCTCATCAAGATTGATTTCATACCGATGCATGAGCGCTCTGTTTCCTACAAAAACGCGGTCACCGCAAATAGTTGCAAGCACTCCGAGTCCTGCTATTTCGCGCGCCTCATAGGGTGTGTCGATTTTTTTCGAAAGGCGCTGAAGCGAGCTTGCAATCGGGTGATTTGAGACGGACTCCGCCGAGGATATTACTCGAAGAAGCTCTTCCCTATCCACTCCGATGGGCAACACCTCTCTTACGCTAAAGCTTCCAGTGGTTATAGTTCCGGTTTTGTCAAAAGCTACCGTATCAACGCATGATAATGCTGAAAAAACGTTACCGCCTTTATAAAGAATACCGCGCGAGGCAGCCCCTCCTATTCCGCCAAAGAAAGCCATGGGAACAGATATAACTAGGGCGCACGGACAGGATATTACAAGGAATGTGAGTGCCGTGTATACCGACTCATTAATGCTCATAAGCGAGAAAAGAGGCGGAACCGACGCCATAATCAGTGCCGCGGCAACGACTATCGGAGTATAGACTCTTGAGAACCTAGTAATAAAGGCTTCTTCCTTTGATTTATTATCCGTCGCGGTCTCGACAAGCTGCAAAACTCGTGATGCTGATGATTCCGATGCGGGACGAAGTGTACGCGCTTTTATAAGCCCGTTTATTATGACGTAGCCGCTTGAAAGCTCGTCTGCAGAGCTGATTGAGCGAGGAATAGGCTCGCCCGTCATAGAAGAGGTATCAACGTCGGCACTTCCCTCTATAACAAGGCAATCAACAGGCACACGCTCGCCGGGACGTATAACTATGATGCTTCCGACCTCGACGTCCTCGGCATCAACCGTCTCTTCTCTTCCGTCAATAAGAACCGTAGCTTCATCGGGACAGATATCCATAAGAGCGCGTATAGAGCTTCTGGATTTCCTTACCGCTCTATGCTCGAAGGTTTCTCCTATCAGGAAGAATATCATAACCGCGGCGCCCTCACTCCATTCGCCAAGAGCCATAGCGCCTATCGAGGCTATTGACATCAAGAACTTTTCGTCAAGAAGATCGCGCCTTAAAATTCCTCTTACAGCATCGAAAAAAACCTGCCAGCCTGCAGCGGCTATTGCCGCTATGTAAAAAGCAAAAGCAATAGCTTCGAGCGCGAAAAGCTCAAGGCATAACGCGGCTGCAAAAAACGAAAGAGAGAGAGCTATCTTTACTGCGTCTTTTTTCAGAAATTTTGCTGCTTTTTTCATTATTCTATTTCTATTCCGTCCTCAAATGCTTTGGCGCATTTTACAACAAGCTCCCTGCACTCTTCTTCCGCAAGGGTGGTTTCAACGGTGAGCTTCTCGGTCAGGAAATTAATTTTTGCGGAGTCTATACCGTCCTTCGCTTCTATCTGCGATGCAAGCTTTGCTGCGCAGTTCGGGCAGTCGAGTCCTGTAATTGTGTACTTGATTTTCATTTGATTTACCTCACTTGTTTTATTCTTTTATATGCTCTAGGGCTTTTTCTATTATATCTCTTACGTGATCGTCGGCAAGTGAATAAAATACGTTCTTGCCGGATTTGCGATATGTTATAAGGTCGCTCTGACGCAAAATCTTAAGCTGGTGGGAAACTGCCGATTTTGTCATACCGAGAAGCTCGGCAATGTCGCACACACATAGCGGCTCACCGTCTATGGCGAAGAGTATGCTCATTCTGGTAGAGTCACCGAATATCTTAAAGAAATCGGAGAGGTCGTATAGAGTATTCTGATCGGGCATTGCCTCACGCTTTTTTTCCACCACGTCGGTGTGAAGCTCCTCGCACTCACAGTCGGG
>JAZOAA010000171.1:0-11868 GCA_045595265.1 Eubacteriales bacterium | reverse complement strand
TCCAAAATAATTGCAAAATAAAAAATCTCCGATTGCTAAACTTAATGTTAGTGATTGGAGGTTTTTTATGAATGTAAAAAAAATCGTAATAGGCGTAGGTGTAACGGTGTTTTCTTTCGCCGTGATTTGCGTTTTAGCTATTCTTGGTTTAGTAATCTATACAAGAAGCAACATAGATTTTGAATCGGATGAGATTCTTTTTGCGAGGGCTGCCGTTCATAATTCAACGACCTTTTTCCGAGATGCGAACCTGCTTGACGATGAATATACTCCCGTAGAGCTTGAAATTTCGGGAGGACTTAAAAAAATATATTATTCGCTAGATGAATTTCCTTATGAAATGAAAAAAGGAATTTTGGACGTTGAGGACAGAAAATTTTATCAGCATAACGGAGTTGATTTTCGACGTACGGCTTTTGCGGTGGCAAATTATATATTCAAAAGAGGGAGAATGTTTGGCGCTTCCACTATTACTCAACAGGTAGTAAAAAACATAAGCGGTGACAACGAGATCAAAATCAGCCGTAAGTTAAATGAGATCATAAGGGCGCTTCATATAGAGCAAAAATTTTCTAAGGATAAGATACTTGAGCTATATCTGAACATCGTGCCAATGAGTGAAAATATGTACGGAATGGGAATAGCCGCGCGCTCATATTTCGGTAAGGAGCCGTACGAGCTTTCGATAGCGGAATGTGCGACACTTATAGGAATCATTAATGCTCCGAGCGCATATAACCCATATAATAATCCCGACAAATGTAAGGAAAAACGCAATTCGGTACTCGCCATTATGAAAGAATGCGGTACAATCGACTCCTATGAATATACCGAGGCTATATCCGCTCCGCTTACGGTTATTGACAGAGAAAACGTTAACGATAGATACGACTCTTGGTTTGTAGAATACGTAATTGACGAGGCATCAAGGGATCTTTCAAACGAGTACGGTATCTCATTGGACGCGGCTAGAATGATGCTTCTCGGCGGAGGGTATAAGGTATATACCACGGTAGACGTAAACGTGCAAAACGTTCTTGAAAAATATTTTGAGGATATATCAAATTTCCCTTGCGAAGTTAATGACGGGTTAAATTATGCGATGGCAGTAACCGAGTCAAAGCGCGGAACACTTTCGGGAATTGTAGGCAGAGTTGGAAAAAAGCAGGGTAACAGGCTACTAAACCATGCAGCCGTCCCACATACTCCGGGTTCTGTGCTTAAGCCGCTCGCTTTATACGCACCTCTTTTGGACGAAGGGCGGATTAGCTGGTCAAGCGTATTTGACGACGTTCCCGTAAGCTTTTCGGAGAGAGGGGGGGAATACGTTGAATATCCGCATAACTCGCCCAACGTGTACGACGGATTGATAAACGTAAAGGACGCATTGAGACTTTCGAAAAATACAGTTGCAGTCAGACTATGTAACGTTTTAGGGTGCGAGAGAGCCTTTAATATTCTAAAAAACGATTACGGATTTGACACCTTGGTAAAAAGCAAAAAAAATGCGGGTGTAACCTATACCGATATAGCTGTATCTCCTATGGCGCTCGGACAGCTCACCTACGGTATTCCGCTCGTAAAGCTTGTTGAAGCATACGGCGCATTTTCATCATACGGAATTCATAAAAAAATGCGCTCTTACACCGAGATACGCGACGAAAACGATGATATAGTTTTGGTTAATAATTCTAACGAAAAACGTATAATGTCAGATTCTTGCGCAAAGATAATGAATAAAATGCTCGAAGAGGTAGCGGAGACTGGTACCGCGAAGGGCATAACATTGAATAAAATAGTTCCCACAGCCGCCAAAACAGGAACCTCAGGTGGAAATAAAGATAAAATGCTTATTGGGTATACTCCGTTTTATACCGCAGGAATATGGTGCGGATATGAAAATTCGGTGCGCTCCGTTGCATCGCTTTCTCCCTCTCACATTAAAATATGGGACGAAATAATGCTAAAAATTCATGAAAATATAGACAACACCGTACTTTCTAACACCGAATTTTCAACAGACGGTTTAATTTATGCGCCGTACTGCATGGATTCGGGAGACAGATATTCCGAAAATTGCCTTTACGACCCCAGAGGCAACCGACTTGCTTTTGGTTACTTCAGAGAGGGTACAGTTCCTGATAAAAGGTGTGAGACACACATTCTTTGCAGATATGATACCGAGGGGAAGGGGGTAGCGGACGATTATTCCGGTCCGTCAAATCTTGTTTTTGTTTCACTCCTAGATATTCCGAACCGATCTTTCCCGAAGGAAATTTTCGTAACCGATGCCGAATTTGTATGGCGAAATATAGGCGCATATGATTTAAGACCGATAGACCCAGGCCTGCCGTATTTTTATTTTACACTTGATGACGGGGAGTACGTTGGTATTTCAAAGTCTAAAAAGCAGTTTAATTCTTCACCGTCAAGATAATATTTGCTATTTACTTTTTCATATGACTGTGATATAATACGGTTGAGGTGAATCGAATGAACTACGAAGTAATATTTTCATCAAGAAGAACTATTTCACTTTCTATAAAAAACGAAAAGCTTATCGTCAGAGCTCCCTACGGAATTAGTAAAATGAAAATAGAGGAGCTTGTAAAAAAACATGAAAAATGGATTTCAAAGCACGTTGAAATTCAAGCGGAAAGAAATAAAAAAATACCGAATCTTACCGCCGAAGAAATAGCAGAGCTTAAGGAACGTGCAAAAATATATTTAAGTGACAGAACACGATATTTTGCTGATATTATGGGATTAAAATATGGCAGAATAACAATAACGGGTGCTAAAACGAGATTTGGCTCATGCTCCGAAAAGGGGAATATTTGCTATTCCTACAGACTTTTGTTTTATCCAAAAGAGGCGATTGATTACGTTGTCGTTCACGAGCTTTCCCATCTTGTGTATATGAATCATTCCTCTAATTTTTACAGATTGGTATCGTCGATACTTCCTGATTATAAAGAGAGAAAAAAACTGCTAAAATAAAAAACAAGTCCATATGGCATAAAAGCTTTTTTGGACTTGTTTTTGTTTTTACTTAAGTTTTTTACTCTTTGCAAGCTCTCTGTCGCGCTTGCGGTAATCCTTGGAACGCCATTTTTTGATAGCGGTATTGTAAATTGCCAGAGTAATTACACAGCCGACTATGGCTAAACAGGTTACGTGAACCCACACTTCTGTCGAGTTCTCTGTTTTGAGAGATTCCCAGAGGGTGTTTACGTCGTTGTTGATGCCTAAAATATCAAGGCTTTGGTAGCAAGGATTATAGGGGTATGAAGCATTTACCTCATCGGGAGCTCTTCCGTAGAGGATTTCCATGGCATCTTCGTGCAGCTCTTGAATTCCCTCAATATATTCTTCGCTTTGAACTACGACATCATTTGGGGAGGCATAACCGACATACAGCGCGTTAGCAACAGCAGGCTCTTCCGTGAGCATGAAGTTTATATATTCCTTCGCCACCTCGGGATTTCTGGAGCTTTTCGGAATACACATGGCATCAACAAAATAGTTAGAGCCTTCAACAGGATAGTAGAAATCAAGGTCCTCATTTTGATAAGCCATAGTCAAAAAATCTCCGGCAAAATAAGGAGCTATCGCGGCAGAAGCGGTAGTCATCTTGTTGAATATCTCGTCGTTTACGTATCCCTGCACAAGTGCTTTTTGCTCGGAAAGCTTATCAAGCGCCGTCTGCCAAACTGAAATGTCGGATGAATTTATGTCCAGCCCAAGATAATACATGGCTGAAGCAAACGCGTCTCTCGGATTGTTAAACTGCAAAATCTTGCGCTTGTATTTTTCGTTCCACAAAAGTCCCCAGCTTTCGTCCTTGACGTCCTCCTCATCTACGAGGGCTGTGTTGTATATTACACCCAGCATGCCATAAGTGTAGGGAACCGAATAAGCGTTTTCGGGGTCGTAATACGGAGCGCTTGTGAATTTTTCGTTTATATTTTTGAAGTTGGAAAGTGAGGTAGCATCAAAGGGGAGCAGAAGGTCGTTGTGTATCATCTGCTGTATCATATAATCAGAAGGAACGACTATATCATACGAGCCTGCACCGCTTTTGATTTTTTGAAACATTTCTTCGTTAGTCGCATACGTTGTATAATTGACTTTAACGTAGAATCCGTATTTTTGTGCCAAATTTGAGTTGAAATACTCTTCAAACGCAGCGTTCGTATCCATAGCTCCGTCAAATCCGTCGGAAATATATTCCCCCCAGTTATATACGTTGAGGGTAACTGTGTTTCCGATGGGTTCGCCAATGTCGCTGGACTCAGAAGAGGTGCACGCAAATAGCGTGCATGCCGAAATCAGAAGAATTATAAGAAGGAGTACGCTTGTAGTTTTTTTCATTTTACACGTCTCTCCTTTCTTCTGCCTTCGATTTTCTTGCCTGTTTTGAAGTTTGAAACGATCAAGAGAATGAAGACCGTGACTATGATGAGCGAGGAAAGCGCGTACATATCCGGCGTTACCTTCTTCTTCGTCATCGAGTAGATGAGAAGAGGCAAGGTTTGGAAATTGGACGAGCCTACAAAATACGATATTACAAAATCGTCAAGTGACATCGTAAATGCCATAACCATTCCGGAGATAACACCCGGCATAATATTGGGGAGTTTGACCTTGAAGAATGCCTGTGCCGACGTGCAGCCGAGGTCCTGTGCCGCCTCTGTGAGAGAGTCGCCGAGCTCGTTTATTCTGGGAAGAACCGACAGAATAACGTAGGGGAGGCAGAAGGTCGTGTGCGCTATTAACATAGCGAAAAATCCAATATCCTCGTACGTAATTTCAAAAACAGTGCTGATTCCAGCAACAACCGCGACGAAAAACAGCATCATCGACATACCGGTAACAATATCAGGGTTCATCATGGGGATATTTGTTACAGACGTGATAGCCGATTTTGCAAGCTTGTTTCTCATTCTGTAAATTCCCTCTGCGGCGGCAGTTCCTATAATCGTTGCAATGAGAGCGGATAAAACAGCTAAAATAAGCGTATTTCTGAGCGCCTCAAAGGTTTCGGGGGAGTTGAATAGCTCAATATACCATTTGAAGCTGAAGCCCTCAAACACAGCTGTGCTGTTTGCAGAATTGAATGAGAAGAAAATAAGAGTAACAATCGGTATATAAAGAATACCGAATATAAGCGTGAGATAAATTCCGGAAAGATATTTTTTCATACGACGATACCTCCGTCGCTGGAATCAGAAAATTTATTCATTACCGAAAGGGAGATGAGTATAAGTATCATCATAACGAGAGAAATAGCGGCACCGACGTTCAGAGCGCCTGTTACGAACTGTCTTTCGATAGTGTCACCAATAAGCTCAAACGTTCCGCCGCCGAGCTTCTGCGAGATGTAAAACGTGCTTATTGAAGGGACCAGCACCATAGTTACACCTGAAATTACACCGGACATAGAAAGGGGGACAATCACCTTCGTCATAACCTGGACGGGACTGCAGCCAAGATCGCTTGCAGCTTCCCACATGTGCTTGTCTATTTTCGAAATACAGGTGTAAATAGGAAGAACCATATAAGGAAGAAAATCATACACCATTCCGAATATCACGGCGCCTTTCGTTCCTATGAAGTGGAATGAAGTGCCGAGCAGGGAATTGAGTATTCCGCCGTCATCAAATATTGCCATTATGGAGTAGGTTCTGATAAGAAGATTTGTCCACATAGGCAGCATAAGCAACATAAGAAATATCTTTTGGTGCTTTGGATTTGCCTTTGAAATTATAAGAGCGAGAGGATAGCCTATAAGCAGGCATACGAACGTGGCAATAACGGCAAGCTCAAGCGAAAGTCCAAAGATTCCCGTATATTCCTCCAGTGAGAGAATATTTTCGAATGAAAAATTGCCCTCAGAGTCGGTAAAAGCGTAATAAACCACGATAAGTAGCGGCAGAATGATAAAAAGTATCGACCAAAATACGTGCGGTGCCGCTGCGATGGAGTGCATTATTGATTGCTTTTTCTTCATTTTCAGAACTCCTCTGCGGTATCGGCATCGGAAAGCGTGTCGATTTCGTCCGAGAAAGAAGAATAGTCACCGAACATACCGGAATATTTAGATTTCTTCATTATATGTATGGCGTCAGGCTCAATGTAAAGACCAATAGTAGCCTCCGGAGCAACGTAATCGGTTGACTGTATCATCCACTTGAAGCCCTTGATATCAACGATGATCTCATAATGCACGCCCTTGAAGGTAACGCTGGTAACCTTGCCCGTAAGCATACCGTTTTCGACAGAAACCACGTCAACGTCCTCGGGACGAACCACAACGTCAACTGCTTCATTTTTATCAAATCCGCCGTCAACGCAATCGAACACGTGAGAAGAGAATTTTACCTTTTTATCTTCAAGCATAACGCCGTCGATTATATTACTTTCACCGATAAAGTCTGCGACAAAAGCATTTTTAGGCTCATTATATATATCGGTAGGAGTTCCTATCTGCTGTATTTGACCGTCCGCGATAACAACGACGGTGTCCGACATAGAGAGCGCTTCCTCTTGGTCGTGTGTGACGTATATAAACGTTATACCTATTTTTTGCTGAATGGATTTCAGTTCGTTCTGCATATCTTTGCGTAGTTTGAGGTCAAGAGCGCCGAGAGGCTCGTCCAAGAGCAGAACCTTGGGGTGAGAAATCAAAGCGCGAGCAATAGCGACACGCTGCTGCTGACCGCCGGAAAGCGTGCTGACGCTCTTATTTTCAAATCCGACAAGCGCTACCATCTTCAGCATTTCGCTGACTCGTGTTTTTATATCATCTTCGCCGACTTTCTTTAAGCGAAGGGGAAAAGCAATGTTTTCGTAAACGTTAAGATGAGGGAAGAGCGCATATTTCTGGAAAACAGTGTTAATGTGTCTTTTATAAGCCGGTACGTTACTGATTTCCTTCCCATTGAAGTAAAGACTTCCTTCATCCGCAGTTTCAAAGCCGCCGATAATTCTTAAAGTAGTGGTTTTACCGCAACCCGATGGGCCGAGAAACGTTATAAATTCCCCGTCTCTAATGTACAGATTCATAGAATCAATTACTTTTTCACCGTCGTACGACTTCGAAATTCCTTTTAACTCGATGAGCTTTTCCATTTTCTTAAAATCTCAAGTCCTTTCTTTAAGCGAAAAACGCCTTTACTTGTCGGATAACCAATTTGAAACGATATTATTCGACAGCGTTAATTATAGCAAAAAGATAAATGATTTGCAATAGGTTTTTAAGATTTTTTTCTCAAAAAAAATTGGATTTAGCCGTGATTACGCGCGTTTTGGCACGTTTTTTTGAAAAATATTTACGAAAAACTCTAAAAATCTCCCAAAATCTCGTTTTTTCTCTTGAAAACTTGAAAATTACTTTCTTAAGCTCTCGGTGCTTCCGGAAACAAGAGAAAATACGAAAATTCCGTAAATCCAGTATCCGTCACCTATGCGGGCCATTATGTACAACGCGAGAATACAAATAAAAGCCGAAATAAGAAATGAAACGTGTGAGAGAAGTCTAAAGTATGTATCGCTGAAATTACGATGCATCAGCAGTGCGCTTACCATGCCGTATCCGTCATATCCCTTTATCGGAAGCATGTTCGAAAAAGCCGTGGCTAAATTGATAATAATAAATGAATGTAAATATTCGTTTGCAGAATTTGGAAACGAGATTAAAATTAAAAACGCCAACAAAGCGGCCAAGATGTTTGCAAAAGGTCCCGACGCATAAACAATAAATTCTTTTGTAAAAGATAGGTTTGCATTTTTCTTGATTCTAAAGCCATAAAGAGTGCTTCGCATATCAGAGAGACCGCCCTGAATACAAAAGGCGCACAGTTGGTGTCCGAACTCATGAATTATTGCAGCAAGCAGAGTCAACGTTGCGGCAAGTGGCTCGTCAAATGCGTAAAGCATAAGCAACCAAAAAACCAGAGGCAAAAACAACCCGATTTTTTGTAAAAAACGTAAAATGCGTCCCCTAAATTTGTTATTATGCATAAAAAAAACCTCTCGATAATGTGCAAAAAGCAGAAAAGCCAAAAAAAGCTTCCAAAACCTTGAATTTTGTTTTTCTTTATGTTAAAATTATATTACCTAATATTTGGGTAAATTCCCGTGAAGGAGAGAAATATGAAAACTTGGCTTAAAACCCTGTTTGCAGTTGTGATCGTGTTGACTTGCATGTTTGTTTACGTTGCATGTGATGATGACAACACACCGCAAACTCCCAACAACAATCAGACTGGTGGCGGAAATGATGACGATACTTCCGTTATTCTGCCTGAAATTCCCGAGGATTCTTATAGAATCAAATTTGTTTACAGCTATACAGCTCAGTCGAAGAACGATAACGACAGAACCCAAAATGTAAAAGAAACCGTTACCGTATGTACAAAGTACGTTACGTACGACGAGGCGGCTAAGGGTTGGACTAACGAACTTATCGAGTTGAAGGACTCGCTGTCTTACCACGGCTATAAGTTTGCTAATTGGTACGCAGGCTGGGACGATACGGTAAAGCCTCAGGTTCCTACCGGCGAAGCATACGCGTTTGATTCCACACCCATCACGAGCGACATCGTGCTTTACGCGTACAGAGGCGACTTGGCAGGCGATAACATCGTATGGGACGTTGAATATTTCTACGAAACCACCGATGCTGTTCTTGATGAAAATAAAGATAACAAGCCCGTCGTAGAGTTTGTTTATCGCACCGTTGATGATAACGTTGTTACTAACGTTACGGTAGAGAAGCTTCTTTATAATGGTGCGTGGGATACAGTGGCAATCAACGCTATAACTTACAACGGCGGAAGATTTACCGCTTGGAAGGACGCAGAAGGCAATGTATATGATTTTGCTACCGCTGCTGCTCCTACCGAAAACATCGTGCTTTACGGCGATTACTTTGACCCCAAGGTCATTCCCGTAGTTGGCGAAGCTGCTCCTGAAGGATTCGTTCGCGTTGAGCTTGTTTATCAGGATGCTGATAAGCAGATTGCTATTGCAAAGTTTGACGTTAGTACGACTGACGGATGGACATCTGAACAGCTTGAGATAGTTAAAGCGCTTGCATACAATGGTAAAGCGTTTGACTCCTGGACTGTCGTCGAAGACGCTGAGGATGTAGTAGCTCCTGTATCCGACGTTGTAGCCGATGAAGGTGAAAACAATGATGGCGAAACCACCGAAGACACAGTTGAAACTCCCGCATATGATTTCTCAATCCCCACGAATAATATAGTTCTTATCGGTAATCTTTCCGAGCTTGACGCTACCGTAGTTGTTACTGATAAGGAAGAGAAGGGCGCTGTTCTGACTCTTACAGGTCATGGCGCAATCTACGATTTTGAAAAGGCTGACGAGATAGACGTTCCTTGGTACAGCCATAGAAAGAGCATTACCGAGATTAAGCTCGTCGATACCGATGACGTATCCGAAGCAAAGCAGGTAATCACGAAGATCGGTAATAATTCATTCACCGGCTTCTCCAAGCTTGCTACTGTTGATTTTGGCTATGTTACCGAAATCGGAGCAGAGGCATTCCGTGGTATCACTTCCAGAGCATTCAAGGTTCTCAGAATACCCGCTACCGTTAAGACGATAGGTCAGTATGCTTTTGCTGAAACCGAGATCCAGCAGGTTTATTTCGAAGAAGATACTATTAAGGTTGGCGACGTAGATACGAAGATAGGTACCGAGACCATATCTGATTACGCCTTCTTCGCTGCGAAGAAGCTGAAATTCGTAGTAGTTCCTACCACTCTTAAAACCGTAGGCGCTAACGCGTTCAGCCCCGGAAACGGCGCTAAGTCTCACACCCTTTCTAAGCTCTATTACAGAGGAACCGATGATACCGATATTACCGGTAAGGGCATTACCGACGAAAAAGATCTTGTAATTAAGATTGATAAGAACGGTAATGACTGGTTCTGGAACCCCAACTTTGTTACCATTTATACATATCTCTCCGAGGCCGACGGTGCATCAAAAACAGCTGAACAGAAGAAAACCAACTGGCACTGGATAGATGATGAAATCGATACTTACGTTGCTCAGTATTCGTTCGCACTCAAGTATGAGTACAAGGGCGTTATCGTTGCTACCGACTACGTTGAGACCGCGGTAGAGAAGGATGAAAACGGAAACGAAGTATTCGATAGTGATGGTAATATTAAGCTTCAGGGTGTTATAAAACTCGAAAACGTTGAGTTTAGAAATAACCTTGTATACAATGGCCATAGATTTATTACTTACGACGGTATGGCTCCCGACTCTGAAAAATATCCCTTCACGGAAGGTTACACTATCCCCGAGGACACCAGCGTAGCTTGTGAAAGATATCAGAGCAAAACCATTGGTGATCAATCGTATCGCGTAGGTGAACTTGGCGGCGGTATTAAATGGGAATACAATACAGTCACCGGTGTTCTTACCGTTAAGGCGGCAGCCGATGGTGCTGTAATGCATCCTAACAAGGAACTTAACGAGCAGCTTAATCGCACTTGGGACTTCACCGCTTCGGCTGATGCAACGTCTCTCTGGACCGGTAACAGCCTTGAAGGCTCGAAGGTTACTTCTATTGTGATTGAAGACGGTGTTAAGTACATTGGTCAATATGTATTTGCAGGTCTTATCTCGGTTTCCGAGGTTGTTATACCCGATTCTCTTGAGGAGATAAATTCCACGGCATTCGACGCTTGTGCATCTCTTCTTTCCGTTTATTATATGGGCGATTCCTATAAGGTACCCGAAACAGTAGACGGCGAGACCGTTCTCAAGGATAACGTCGGATTTGATTCCCTTACTGCAAAGAGTGCTGTAACGTTCGTTAAATCCGAGGTTGCTAATGCTAATGACGGTGCATACTGGATGCAGATTGGCAACAAGAAGATAGCATGGAAGCTTTCCACCGTAGTTAATGGCGAAACCACTTCACGTAACCTTTACGTAGGTGGTGACGTTGAGATGGTAGACTTCGTTACTCCTGAAGACGCTCCTTGGTCTGCAGCTAGCGAAAATATTGCATCGCTCACCGTAGCCAACAACATTACAAAGCTTGGTGCGAACATGGCTGCCGGTTATTCGAAGCTTTATAATATCTCTCTTCCCGAGCATCTTAGAGTTATTCCCGCTACCGCTTTTGCAGGTACAGGTATTGTAAATGATGTATCATCTGAGAATACCAAGTACTCAAACGGTATGCTTGTTATTAACCGTCATCTTATCAAGGTTAATCCCGCCATGTACAGAGCAAATGGTGCAGAAAGCAAGACGATGTTCGCGACAGACTCTAACATATTCACGATTGCCGGCGGCGCATTTGCACGTTGTGAAACCTTGACAGATCTCTTCATTTCTAATACTGTTAAGTATATCAATGCCGATGCATTCGAGGATGCAAGCCAGGTTAAGAACATCTTTGTTAATCTTGAGGCTGACAGCGCTACGGGCAAGCCTGCTTCTTGGGACGGTATAATTAAGGATATCGCTTTCAATCAGCAGAGAGTCTTCTTTGCAAAGGAATATACCGAGATTACTCTTGAGCGCGATGGTAAGGATACCTTCTATGTCCTTGGTTATGCAGGTAACGCAGGCGTTTGCCATCACGTTTACACTGAGTTTGTACCGAATAGTGTTGCAACCTGTAATGCAGCTGCAAGTCGGATCGTAGCCATGTCGTTCTGTGAGCCAAGGAGTTGTGGGCTTGGATTGTCTTCCTAAGACCGCTTGGCCTCCGACTTCCTTCTATGTCCTTGGTTATGCAGGTAACGCAGGCGTTTGCCATCACGTTTACACTGAGTTTGTACCGAATAGTGTTGCAACCTGTAATGCAGCTGC
>JAZOAA010000170.1:0-4058 GCA_045595265.1 Eubacteriales bacterium | reverse complement strand
AAGAATTATCAAAAGACTTTCAAAAAATTAAGAAGTGCTTTTTTCTGCTCTAATGACATTTTTGAAAGTTTCTTTTGCAAGGCTCGGTCGATCTCGGTTTCTTTCGTATTATCTTCTTCGGCAAAAAACTCGGATAGAGTTATTTCAAACGCATCGCAAATAGCGCGTAAAGTAGATAACTTAGGTTCTGCTTTGCGGCTGTATAAATTATTTAGCGTTGATTGTGTGAGAATTGCCTCTTCTGCCAGCTTGTAGATAGACCACCCACGTTGAACTCTTAATTTATCTATTTTTTCAAGTGTCGTCATATCATTCTCCATTATTTCATTTTAATATAATTATATAACCAATTTGAGTTAAAAACATAACTCAAATTGCTTGACAATACTACTCATTTGTGTTATAATGTATTCGGCGAATAATAGCATACGTGTTTGTCAGTAAAAAGAAAAGAGGATATCAAAATGAAAAAAATTTACAAATTTTCGCTTCTTATTTGTGTGTTGCTTTCTACTTTAAGTCTTGTTTCCTGTATGAAAAATTACAAGATTGTTTTCGAATTAAACTGCGGAACAATGGAAGAAGCAAGTGAAATGGAATGTGAGGTAGGTACGGAATATACTTTGCCTACACCCAGTAAGGATGGGTATGCATTTGACGGTTGGTATGAGGACAAGAATTTTTCCGGCGACTCGGTGTCAACGGTTAAAATTTCCAATTGGATAGATAAAAAGGATATCACACTTTATGCTAAGTTCGTTAAATTAATTAATGTAAAATACGAAACAAGCGGAGGAACAACGACCAATCCCACCAAAGTCAGAATTGATGAAACGGTTAATTTAAGTGAGGCTAGTAATCAAGGAGTGGTTTTTGACGCTTGGTACACAGACTCGGGCTTTACCAATAAAGTGACGCAGCTTGTTAATCCTCAAAATGACGTGGTTTTATATGCCAAGTATTTTACTGCATATTATATAACCTACGAATTGGATGGCGGAATCAATCACACGGCAAATCCAACCAATTATGCGGCAGAGAAGGGCGCAACGCTCTTTGCGCCCCATAGAGATGGATATGACTTTGTTGGATGGGTTGATGAAGAGGGAAATGATATATCGGGAATACCGGTTGGAACGATTGGAAACATCAGAATCAAGGCATCGTGGAAACCGGCGACATATTCGATTTCATGGAATCTTGACGGCGGCTCAGTAAGTGAAGAAATGCCTACCTCTTACATATACGGAACAGGTATAAGTAATATTTATGACTTTAGTATGCCCGAACGTAATACAGATCTTTTTATGGGATGGTATATGAATGTTAAGGGAAAAGAAGTAAGAGTAGAAAATATAGGCAAAGATGTTTTCGGTAATATAGAGTTAAAAGCAAAATGGTATATTTCAAACGAGATTAAGCAAGAGCCTTCATGGGGACAAAGCGGCAGCTCGGATGATACTGCATACAATTCTTCTGATTCTTCTGCTATCGTAATCGAAATTCCGGAAGAATTAAAGCCTTTAGCACAAAAAGGCATACTTGGAATAACGGTTAGTGCAGAATTTGAAGTGTCGGTAAGAATTAACGGAGATGCCACTGCGCACGCTGAAGCGGGATTGTGCCTAAACGGATCAAGATATAGTGTTTGTTCATCGAGTTCTACCGGAAAGGGATATTTCCTCTTGGGAACCGGTCCGTATTGGGGAGCATGGGGATATGACACTGACGTAGTAACGAAAACGGTAAAAGTAGACGGCGCTAGCAATATTAAAATTGGATATTTCTATTCTATGTCTAACAATAAGATTAATGTGCTTGTAGAGACTGAATTGGAATATGCGTGTAAGTGGATTTCGTATTCGTTTTGTATTATTGAATAATTTATAGGGAAGGAATAAACAATATATGGAAATATTTTTTATCTTGGGAGCGGCTTCAATACTGGGATTGATTTTCATTATTGTAGGCTCAGTAGGGGTTCTAATTGAAAAAATCAATGTAAAAAAAGATGAAAAATGTCCGTCTTGCGACTATAAAACAGGAGGCATACGCGTAGAAAATATAAGCAAGGTCGTTGCAAATAAAATATTTCCTACATGCTATGGAGACACCTATTCGATAAAATATTATTTCAAATGTAGCAAATGCGGATATGAACAAACGCATAGTGCTTCTGTTACTGTTAAGGATTATAGCGATATCACTTCTAAAATTTCAGCAATAGCGCATAAGGAATTGAAAATTTCCGGTATTCCGCGCTATAAGATAGAAATTAACGACAATTTATCATCAGTTTGGGGAAGAAATTAAACCAACTATAAATAAGCCTTGATGGCTAACTTTGTGTCATTTTACCTCTCTGAATGACAATAAAAACAGAAGAAACCGACTCTTGTGAGTCGGTTTCTTCGCATATTACAGCACCTCTGCCATGTCGTATATAAGCCTTCCCCAAGATAGGGGAAGGGGGACCGCAGCCGAAGGCGGAAAGCGGTGGATGAGGATGACATATAAGCTATATATGCAATAATTATTACAGCACCTCTGCCATATCGTATATGAGTCTTTCGGTTTTCTTCCAGCCGAGGCAGGGGTCTGTTACGGACTTACCGTAAACTGCGTTTTCGCAGATTTTCTGCGCGCCGTCCTCGATGTAGCTCTCTATCATCAGACCCTTGACGAGTCCTTTGACGTCCTGCGAGTAGCGGCAGCTATGCAGAATTTCCTTTGCAATTCTTATCTGCTCGAGGTAGTTCTTACCCGAGTTTGCGTGGTTTGTATCAACTATCACCGCAGGATTTTCAAGCCCCGAAGCCGAGTAGGATTCGTAGAGGTGATAGAGGTCCTCGTAGTGATAGTTGGGGTGTGACTTGCCCTGCTTGTCAACGTAGCCGCGAAGTATTGCATGAGCGTAGGGGTTGCCCGCACTCTTTACCTCCCAGCCGCGATAGAGAAATACGTGCGACGACTGAGCTGCTTTGATAGAGTTCATCATAACGGTGATAGCGCCCGAGGTCGGATTTTTCATACCTACGGGTACGTCAAGACCGGAGGCTGTCAGTCTGTGCTGCTGGTTCTCAACAGAGCGCGCACCTACCGCAACGTAGGTAAGGAGGTCGGAGAGATATCTGTGGTTTTCGGGATAGAGCATCTCGTCAGCACAGCCAAATCCCGTTTCAGCAAGCGCCCTCAGGTGCAGCTTTCTTATAGAAATTATACCTTTAAGCATATCGGGCTGACTGTTAGGGTCAGGCTGATGCAACATACCCTTGTAACCTTCACCCGTGGTTCTGGGTTTATTTGTGTAGATTCTCGGAATGATAATTATTTTGTCAGCTACCTTATCCTGCACGGTGCGAAGGCGGCTGATGTAATCAAGAACCGCGTCCTCTCTGTCGGCAGAGCATGGACCTATAACAAGTATAAATTTATCTGACTCCCCCGAGAAAACCTTATTAATCTCACAAAGCTGATTATCTCTTATTTTAGAAAGCTCTGCAGTTATGGGGAACTGCTCCTTTACGTCCTTCGGTATAGGCAGCTTTCTGTAAAATTCCATATTCATTTTTTTATTTCCTTTGCCAAAAAATTATTTAACTATTTTATCAAAAAGCGAGCGTCTTGCACTTGATGCACGCATTTTTTCTCTCATTCTCTTGCCGTCCTCGTTTGCAAGATAGCTTCTGAACTCGCAAAATTCCTCAATAAACTTGTCCATCTCGGATAAAAGAGCCTCTTTGTTCATAAGGAAAAGCTCCGACCACATTCTGTCGTTTATCTTTGCTATTCTGGTAAGGTCGCGGAAGGAGTCGCCCGTGTATTTTTCAAGTCCCTCGGAATCGTTACAGTTCATAAGAACCACCGCGATACAGTGCGTAAGCTGTGAGAGAAAGGCTATCATCTCGTCGTGCTTTTCGGGAGTAAGCTCCGATATACGAAGAAATCCGAGAATCTCGCCGAGTTGCTTACATATCCTAACCGCCGCTCTTGTATTTTTATCGGTAGGAGTCACAATGTAGTTTGCGCCCTCGAAAACAAGTCGGATCGTAGCCATG
>JAZOAA010000169.1:0-10132 GCA_045595265.1 Eubacteriales bacterium | reverse complement strand
GACCCACGGGACCCATTTATGGGTGGTAAATAACCCTTGCATGGCTGGCAGGCCAATCTGAAGCGCACTTGTGCGCCGCCAGTAGTATTAGGGCTATGCCCGAAACTGAAATACCCCCCGTTAGACGGGGGGATATTTATTTTTTAATCAGGTTGTTGCATCTCCGTCAAGAGTGCCTTCGCCGTCATTCGAGGTGCCGGTAGCGGGAATAGACTCTGATTTTGTCGCGCCGCAATCGTCAACTGTGCAGGCATATGTTTTTTCACCCTCTGTGGTTTCGGTGGGTTCTGTGGTTACATTACCATCGTCCCAGGTATGCTCGGTAACGGTTTTTGTCGCGCCGCAACCGTTAACTGTGCAGGTATAGGTTTTTTCGCAGCCGTTTGTTGTGGTTGGTTCTTCACCATATGTATGCTCGGGAACGGGAACCACCTCTTGCGCAACGAAGGTAACTCCGCAAGCGTCGCACTTCTTACCCTCGGTAAGACCGGTTGTGCCCTCACCCTTGCATGAAGCCGCCACCGCCTCAAGAGTTACAACCTTATCTGCAGGGTGCTTATTTGCGTCAACGGGAATTTCTACTGACTCTGCTGTCCACGTACATCTTGAGCAGTGCTGCGCCGCCGTCCAACCGTGAGTCTGGCAGGTAGCCGCCTGAGCCTCTTTGTCAACAACGTAATCATGACCGAGAGCCGCGCTGGTCATTGTGGGCGGATTTTCGGGATCGTATTCGCCGCAAAGCTTGCAAACCTTACCGCCGGTGTAGCCTGCCTCTGTGCAGGTAGCCTCAATGGTAGGTGCGTCAACGTACGTATGACCGAGAGCCTTAATGGTTTCCGCAGGAACGAGAACCTCACCGCAGAACGAGCATTCTACGCTGGGAGTTTTACCGTCCTTGGTACAGGAAACGGGAACTCCGGAGAAGTTTTTCTCAATATGCTCCTTCATGTCACCGTACTTAACCGGAGCAACAATTATCTCACCGCAGTCAAGGCACTTCTTGCCGGCTCTGTAAGCGTATTCACCACAGGTGGTGGGTTCGGTTGCGGGAATGATTTCGGTGTTAGTATGAGGACACTCGGGTTTTTCTTCCTCTTGAGGAGTACATGCTGTAAATACAAGTAAAGACAGCGCAATCGCTGTTAATGATATCAAAAGCTTTTTCATATAAAATTCTGCCTTTCGATAATTTTGGTACATTTATTTTACATTAAATAAAATATAAAGTCAATAGAAAAAAACAGAAAAAAATTTTAACCTTAAAAAAATCCGCGTTGCCGTGAAATTTTCGCGGTCTGTTTTGTGCAATATATCCAAGTGATGACAGAAAAACGGCAACCCGAGCTATCAAGCGTCAGTTGATTCTCCTGTCGGGTCCGACAAACTGCAAGGGTCTGTATTGCTTGCCCATTATTCTCGAATAAATTCTGTCCTCGTACCTTTGTGATATTTCCTTTGCGCTGAGGTTTGTCGAAATTATTGTGGGCAGCGCTCTGTTTTGTCTTGTGTTTATCAGATTATAAATGCACGAGAGAGAAAACGGAGTTATAAATTCAGTTCCGAGGTCGTCTATTATGAGAAGGTCGCACTCGAGATATTTGTCGGATTTTGGCTCGGTCTGCGAGTATCCGCTCTTGAATTTATCCGTCTCAAAATCGGAAATAATATTCTGTATGCTGTCGTAGACAACGTCATATCCCTTGCTGATTATTTCCTTGGCTATGGCTGTGGAAATGTGCGTTTTTCCCGTACCGGTGCCGCCGATTAACAGAAGGTTTTCCTTTTTTTCATTAAAGCTTGAAACGAACTTTTTCGCCACGGCAACAACCTTTTTCATATGCTCTTCTACCGCGGGGTCGTCCTTGTATATATCGGTGCTGAAGTTGTCGAAGGACTGCCTGTCGATAAGGCTGCCTATTCCGGACGATGCAATAGACGCTTTTATAAGCTCTTCCTTAAGGCAATGGCACACTCTTCCGTCGGGCAGATATCCCGTGTCGGAGCAATCAGAGCAAAAATAATTTACGTCGGTATAATTTTCGGGATAACCAAGCTTTGTGATAAGCTCGCGGCGACGGCGGTTAAGCTCGAGATTTCTCTCTCTTATAGGTGATACGTCCTCGCCTGAAAGAGCCGCCTTGAATAGCAGACGTCCGGTAGCGGAAAGCTCCTCGTCGATTTTTCTTATTTCCGACGATTTTTCTCTCAGCTCCTCTGCGCGACCGTCCGCTGCTGCCTGCGCGGATACTCTGCGCTTTTCTATCTCGCCCTTAACCTGAGCATAGTTTTCGTAATTATACATAATTTACGGTCTCCTTATAATCAGTTCTCTTCGTCAAGCCCCTCAAAGCTGCGGGCAAGAGCTTTTTGAAAGGCGTCCTCTACGTCAAAGCTGCCGTATCTCGGCTTTTCTGCTTCGGTTTTCTGTTTTGTCCGTTTTTTCGGAGTATCTTCCTTTACCCCGCTGATTGCAGACTGTGCCTTACATTCCTCCAAGGTCGTGCAACCGCGTGCGTGCCAGGAAGAGAGAATCTTGTCCATATATTTAAGAGAAAGCGTGCCTGTGTTCAGCGTGGAAATGCTGTAAGCCTCTTTAACTATTGTGGTGGAGTATCCAAACTCCTCGTCCCATTTTTTGAACAGCGCACGTTCAGCATCCGAAATTTCTCTCCATGATGAGCCGAATATACGCTTATATTCCTTTTCAGCGGCGGTTTCCGATTCCTTTTTATTAAGATAAACCTCAAGCGCCTCCGTCGTGTCAATGCTTTTATCCACAAGGCTTATCGCCCTGTCGCGCAGTCTTACAGCCGTAAGTTTGCCATGCTCCGAAAGGTAGGTCGCGAGCATAACGACAAACTCGGGGGTTAAAGAATACTGCGATACGAGCGCCGTAAGATTTTTAACCTCCGTTGTGGAGAGGGCGGGCTTTCCCATAAGCTTTGCGCAGATGTCGAGCATTTCGCAAAGCTCCTCGTCGCGTATATTCTTCGCGACCTGTAAGGATTCCTCTTCGTCTATTTCTCCGCGGCGTACCACGGTATCAAATTCTTCGGAAATTGTGTCTTCCGCGCACTCTTGCTTACAGATTACACCTTCGGATTCCCATAGGACGAGAGCCGCGCGCACTCTTGAAGCGGGAGCGCCCGATATTTTACGTATATCCTCGTCGGAAAGAGCGCTTGGCGAGCTGTCAATAAGAGCCATTAAAATTCTAAGCTCATCTGCCGACGCATCTGCAAATGCGGAGCATGCCGTGACCCTTGCTCCGTTATTAAATATGTACTTATTCATTTGCCCCCTCCGAAGAGTCGGGAATGGTTATCTCTGTTCGGCTCTTTATTTCATAGCACAGAGTCATAAGGGAATCGCCGAGATGTATATTCTCAACAATCACTTCCTTGGAGTTGAGCTTAAGCTCCATGTTAGCAAAATTCCAAATTCCCATAACTCCGGCCTCAACCATTGTCCGCGCTACCGCGTAAGCAGCCTCCTTCGGAACGGTGAGAACGCCTATATCAACCTTGTTAGTCTTACAGAAGTCGTAAAGGTCGTTGACAGAATATACGGGTATGCCGTAGATTTCGGTTCCTATAATGCTTTCATCTACGTCAAAGAGCGCAAGCCTGCTCACACCGCGTCTGCCGAACATTCTGGTAGCGGCAAGAGCTCGTCCGAGGTTTCCCGCACCTACGATAACCGCGCTGTATCCCTCGGTCACTCCGAGAAGCTCGCTTATTTTGGCGTGAAGATATTTAATGTTATAGCCGTAGCCCTGCTGACCAAAGCCGCCAAAGCAGTTAAGGTCCTGTCTTATCTGAGAGGCTGTAACGTTCATTATTTTGGAAAGCTCTGCCGACGATATTCTGAGCTTGCCGTCTGCCAAAAGGTCGCCAAGGTATCTGTGGTATCTCGGCAGTCTTTTTATTACCGCCGGAGGAACGTCGTTTTTTTGCTCTGCAAGCCTTCTTTCAAACGTTCCGTGTACTTTATCTATACTTTCCATAAATATCCTTTCAATCTTGTTCTTATATGTATTTGAGCTATGCCTCTATCGAGTCGAGGGCGCTGGCGTTGAGAGAAGAGTCTGCCGTGTTGCCGTTTTGGTATTTGTAATAGCCCTCCGCGGCAATCATTGCGGCGTTGTCACCGCATAGCGAAAGCGGCGGAATAAACAGCTTGACCGCGGCTTCCTTTGCAATTTCGGATAGCCTTGCGCGAAGATGTGAGTTTGCAGCAACACCGCCGGCTACCACAAGGTCAAGCCCTGGGTTTTCTTTAAGCGCCATGCCGATTTTTTTAGCCACAGCCTCCACGGCCTCGTATGTATATCTTGCGGCGAACAGCTCTTTGTCTATCTCGCGGCCCGCCTGCTCGTGTCTGTGAAGCAGATTTATCGCCGCGGTTTTCAGTCCCGAGAACGAAAAGTCGAGCGACCCGTCCGATAAAGCGGGAGAGGGAAGTGACATTTCCTTATCCTTATACGCGACACTCTTCTTATACTTTTTATAAAAATCCTTTTCGTCACCTGTCGCCTTGATGAATCCTGTGCGTGACATCTCGTCGAATCCGCGTCCTGCGGGGTAGGGAATACCTATCATTCTTCCGATTTTGTCAAACGACTCACCTATCGCGTCGTCCCTTGTCGTGCCAATAATATGAAAATCGGTGTAGCTGTCGGCTCGGTATATTGCGGTATGACCGCCCGAAACCGCCATGGCGATAAACGGAGGCTTTGGCGCTTCATCAAGTAAATACGCAGCACCTATATGCCCTTTTATATGGTCGACCGCAACCAGAGGTATTCCGTTTGCTGCGGCTAGCCCCTTTGCGAAATTAACTCCGACCAAAAGAGCGCCGATAAGCCCGGGGTTTGCCGTAACGGCAATAAGGTCAATGTCGGATATTTTAAGCCCTGCCGTCTCAAGCGCCTCGTAGGTTATGGTGGAAATCACCTCAGTGTGCGCGCGGCTTGCGATTTCGGGAACTACACCGCCGTAGAGCCTGTGCGTTTCTATCTGTGAGGATACTATATTCGATTTTACGGTGAAGCCTTTTTCATTCCGGCTCACCACTGCCGCGCTTGTTTCATCGCACGAGCTTTCAAATGCTAAAATTTTCATTTTCATCTCCAAAAAAGCGAAAAATGTAAATATATATTGTCAAAAACAGCGATTTCCATATATCATTATAAGTGCATCGTCGTCAGGGGCGCGGTAATAATTTTTCCTTGTTCCCATCTCAGCAAACCCATGCGCCTTGTATAGCGCGATTGCCGCTGCATTTTTGCTCCTGACCTCTAAAAACACGGTTTCAAGGCCTCTGCCTCGCTCTGTTTTCAGCATAAAGGAAAGTAGCCTGTATCCTACGCCGCGCCGTCTGTAATTTTCATCAACTGCTATGCGGTATATCTCACCCTCTGGGGCTATCATTCTGCCGATGACGTAAGCTATCGGGCGTCCGTCCTCAAGTGCGACAAAACAAGTTCCGTATTCGGAGCAAATATATGAAAAAACCGTTTTTCTGTCCCACGGGTCGCTAAAATATAAATTTTCAAGCTCGACTATTGCACTTGCATCGTCTGCTACCGCTCTTCTGATTTCCATATCGGTGTTTTTACGGGGCGTAAGTTTTTTTGCCCGCTTCCTTGTGAAATTTTGTCTGAAAAATTATTCGCCGTCGGATTCCTTGTTTTCTGCTTGCTTTATAGATTCAAGAGCCTTGGCGATTCTCGCACCGTGCTCTATTGAGCCGTCCTTTACGAAACGAAGGTCGGGCGTTATTCTGAGATTAAGCGTTACGGCAAGGTGATGGCGCAGCATACCCGTACACTTTTTCAGTCCCTCTGCCGCCTCGTCGGAATCTCCGATGCAGGAGAAATATACCGAAGCAAATCTGAGATCGGGCGCAACGTCGGCGCGCGTAATGCTGACAAAATTGTTAATAACCTTCGGCTCTCTTACGTCTCTGATAGCTACTGCCAGCTCCTCTGCGACAGCGTCGTTTATTCTTCCTCTTCTGTATTTTGCCATTTTTTCGTCCTTTCTTTTTATACGTATCGTACTGTGGCGCGCCCTGTGTCACGTATTGAAGCAAGCTTCTTTAACGCAAGTGCGCCTTCTTTTGCTGAATTGATTATTTTTGTGCCAGGAAGCCTGATTGCAAATTCTTCTTCCAGATGTGAAAAATGCGTACACCCCAGAATAAGCGTGTCGGCTTCCGTTTCTTTTATTTGTTCGGCAAGGCGGCAAATCTCTCCCTCGCAGGTTTCCCGAAGGGTTAAAGCTCTGCGCCCATGCTCCACAAGGCTGACCAGGCGCTGCGCCTTTATTTCCGTAACCTTTGTTTTGGGGTAAATCCGAAGGATTTCGGAAGAAAAAGCGTGCGAATTTACCGTTCTCTCGGTTGCAATTACAGCCGTATGTGCCGAGCCGCAAACCGCCTCGGCGGTTGGATTGATAATCGGTAAACAGATTTGTTGCTCACCCTCGGACAAAAGCGGGAAAACAGTCGAAGCCGTACAGCAAGCAACGAGTATTTTCTCACACCCCATCTCCGAAAGCCGCCTTATATCTTCCTTTACAAGAGAAATAAGCTCCTCTTCGGTTTTAGTGCCGTATGGCGCGTTTTTTCTGTCAGCGAGCAAAACTATATCCTCTTTTTGAAACAGGCGTCTTACCTCGCGCGCCGCCGCAAGACCGCCGTCTCCGCTGTCGAATATACCTATCATGCGAGCATAGCGTCCCAAAGAAGAGAATGTATCAGCTCGTCTGTTGGGATACCCGCTTCGGCAACGAGCCTTGGATACAGGCTCGATTCGGTAAAGCCGGGAACGGTATTTACCTCATTGAAAATTATTTTTCCTGATTTGGTGAGGAAAAAATCAAACCGCGAAATATTTTTTATTTCTAAAAATTCGCAAAGCCTTTTTGAGTAGCTCTGCACCTCTTTAGATACGTCACTATGGACACCGCCCGTGCTTATGCAGGCAGAGCCGCTTATGTATTTACTTTCATAGTCGTAAAAGGCAGAGTTTGCCTTTATTTTGCCCAAATTTGTAAATATTTCTTTGCTTTTTGTGCCGTAATACGCACATTCAAGCTCAAAATCTATATCTACAAGCTCTTCTATAATCACCGCGCCGTCGGATAAGCAGGCAGCGTTTTTATATGAAATAAAGAAATCTTTTCTGTCTTTTGCAACAGAAGCACCAACCGAGCTGCCAAGCCGTGCCGGCTTTATAAACATAGGATAACCGAAGGCGCTCTCCGCCTCGTCACATACCTTGTCGATAAGAGCATCGGTCGCCTCGCCTCTTGCACATATCCATTTTGCAACCGGGATACCCAGGTGCTCTGCAACTACTTTAGTAAGTATTTTGTCGGAGGCGACAGCCCCCGCTCTCACACCCGAGCCAACGTATTTGATTCCCGCGGTTTCAAGAGCGCCGGGTACGGTGCCGTCCTCTCCCATATCGCCGTGTAAAAACGGAAAAGCGCACCCAAGAGGGATAAATCCGCCCTCGTAAGCAAGTCCTCCGCCACAGTCCGAAAGTGTGGGATATACTTCAAATTTCGGTGTAAAATCGTCCGTGCATAAAAGCCACTTGCCCGTTCTGTCTATCAAGACAGGGTATACGGCAAAGCGCTCCGGGTCAATGTTTTTGATAATAAATTCAGCGCCTAAAACGGAGACGTCGTGCTCTTTTCCTTTACCGCCGAAGATAAGTGCGACGGCTGTCGGTTTGTTATTATTTTTCATAAAATCACCTCGTCACAATATATGAGTCGGTGAATTTTTAGGTTAATTTACTTCTTCAGAACAGCCACTCTGTCCCTTCCGCCAAGGTCGCGTATTATCTCACAGCTCATGCCGTTTTCCTTCGCGATAGAGCGCAGAGTGTCGGCTTGGTCATAGCCTATTTCGTAAGCGATAAATCCGTCTTTATCTATAACTTCCTTATACATGGGAGTGAGCGCGCGATAGAAATCGCACCCATCCTCACCGCCAACGAAGGCGGCTTTCGGCTCGGCAAAAATTTCAGGCTCAAGTCCCTCGTAGCAGCCGTCTGACACGTACGGCGGATTTGAAAGAACGGCAAACACTCGGTCAGCCACCCGAGATTTCAGAGCGTCGCGGCAAATGAAATCTATCCTGTCACAAAGTCCAAGGCGCTCGGCATTTTTTCTCGCAACCGCAAGAGCGGAGTCCGAAATATCAACGGCTGTGGCATGGGTTTTGCCTGTATTGTTGAGAACCGAAAGAGCAATACACCCCGAGCCTGTGCATAGGTCAATAAAGTGCGCGCCATCGGGTATATTATTTACTGCGAAGTCCACCAAAATCTCCGTGTCTGAACGTGGTATAAGACAGTCGGGAGTCACAAGGTAGCTTTCGCGGTAAAAGTCACATTCCCCGATAATATATTGCAGAGGCTCGCGTTCGGAACGGCGCGAAACCGCGCTAATAACAGCCTCCGAGCTTGAGCTGACAGTCGAGCAGACAAGCTCGTGGCGCGGAATACCGCCAAGCTTATGAAATATTATCCTCGCCTCGTCCCTTGCGGATTCGATTCCCGCCTCGGAGAGTATTTTTGCCGCCTCATTCAGCGTCATTTTCTTCCGCCTTTTCGCCCGTAGCTTCTTCAGCGGAGCGGGACGTAGAGTCGCCGTCCACTACGGACTCTTCATTTTGAATTTCTAATTCTGAATTTTCATTTTTTTCAGGCTCCCACGCGCGCTGCTCGTAAAATTCCTTAAATTCGGGGAAATCATCGCGAAGCGCACACTTGATAGAGGTTATAGCAACCTCAAGCATATCAAGAGTCGGCTCTTTTGTAGTAATTCTCTGCACCCAAAGTCCGGGCGCGGAGATAGCTCTCGTAACTATATTATCGTGCTTTCCCGCAAGCATTATAACCTCGTATCCCACACCCATAAGAATAGGAAGAATGAGTATACGGATAAGCGAATATGCCCATACGTCAAGGCCTGGGATAAGCTGCTTTATAATAAGACCTGCGAATATTCCGAGTAATATCATAAAGAACATATAGCTCGTTCCGCAACGGGGGTGAAATCTCTTGTGCTTTGCCGCGTTTTCGGGAGTCAGCTCATCTCCTGCCTCAAAGCAGGCGATAGACTTATGCTCTGCGCCGTGATACATAAAGGTGCGCTTGATGTCGGGCATAAGGGATACAAGCGAGAGATAGGAGATAAATATTCCAACCTTCGCAACGCCCTCGACAACAGCCGACCATACGCCGAGCGACACACCGAAGAAGCTGAGAATCCAGTCTATACCGTAAGATATCCAGCCGGGCAGCAGAACAAACAGTAAAGCGGAGAGCGCAAGACCGAGAAGAAGGGAAATCACCATAATAAAGTCGGTGATGCCTACACCTAGCTTGTTCGCAAGCCATTTTTCAAATTTAGAAGGCTCCTCTTCCTCAAGTCCCAGCGCATCAGCAGATGCTCCCAGAGTCTTAAAAGAGAGAATCATCATCTCAACAAAGTTGACAACGCCTCTTAAAATCGGCAAATTGAGTATTTTATACTTTTTTCTCACCGACTTAAAGCTGTCATCGGTGACAACGAGCGAGCCGTCGCTCTTACGGCAGGTGGTAACGGTGCGCTCACCCGCCTTCATCATAACGCCCTCAAGCACCGCCTGACCGCCGACCTTATTAAGACGGCAGGACTCCTTTTTGTTTTCTGTATTTTTCATCATATTTTCGTGCCTTTTCAAAAAACTTGATTTTCGGCGATATTTCGCTGATTATATCATTATAACATACATTAAAACAAAAATAAATAGTATTTTAGAAAATTTACATTTATTTTTGCGGGTTGACACTTCAAAAAAGCCTTGAAAACAAAAAGCCAAGCCGCCTTGATACAAGCTGCTTGGCATTATACTATCTTCCCTCGAGGGTGCTTTTAAGAGATTCGGACTTTTTATCTGAATTAAGATAATCCTTCAAAACGATGTTGATGAATTGAGATAACGAGCGGTCACATCTTTCGGATTCGGCTCTTGCTTTTTCCAAAACGTCCGCATCAAGTGTTATGCTAATTTGTTCCTTGAGTGGTTTCATAATTGTATTATCCTCGTTGCAAATCATTCTATGATA
>JAZOAA010000168.1:0-18254 GCA_045595265.1 Eubacteriales bacterium | reverse complement strand
CGCTCTGCCGCAAGCTTCATACCGTAGGCAACGGCGTGGGAGCTTTCTATCGCGGGGATTATGCCTTCCATTCTTGCAAGCTTGAAGCATGCAAAGTCCGATCGTAGCCATGTCGTTCTGTGAGCCAAGGAGGTGTGGGCTTGGATTGTCTTCCTAAGACCGCTTGGCCTCCGACTTCGCTCTGCCGCAAGCTTCATACCGTAGGCAACGGCGTGGGAGCTTTCTATCGCGGGGATTATGCCTTCCATTCTTGCAAGCTTGAAGAATGCATCAACCGCCGCCTCGTCGTCAACCGTGTCGTACGTGACTCTGCCGAGGTCGCGAAGGAATGCGTGCTCGGGGCCGGAAGAGGGATAGTCAAGACCGGAGGCAACCGAGTAGACGGGTGCAGGCTCGCCGTTTTCGTCCTTGAGCATAATGCTGTTAAAGCCGTGCATTATACCCTCTGTGCCGTACTTAAGGCTTGCGGCATGGTCGCCGAGCTTTTCACCTCTGCCGAGAGGCTCAACACCGATTATCTCAACGGGGTCGTTTAAGAATCCGGAGAATAGGCCCATGGAGTTTGAGCCTCCGCCAACGCAGGCAACCACCGTGTCGGGCAGGTGTCCCGTCATATCAAGGAACTGCTCGCGAGCCTCCTCGCCTACTACGTGCTGAAAATCTCTGACCATCATAGGAAAAGGATGAGGACCGAGAACCGAGCCTATGCAGTAGATAGCGTCCTTATACTCTCTCGCATATGCGTCGAATGCCGCGTCAACTGCCTCTTTAAGCGTTGCCAAGCCGTGAGTTACCTCGATAACGTTAGCGCCGAGAATCTTCATTCTCGCAACGTTGGGGGCTTGCTTCTTTATATCCACGGAGCCCATATATATATCACACTCGAGTCCGAAGTATGCCGCCGCGGTTGCCAGAGCAACACCGTGCTGGCCTGCTCCCGTTTCGGCTATGACCTTCTTTTTGCCCATATATTTTGCAAGAAGAGCCTCGCCCATGCAGTGATTGAGCTTGTGCGCTCCCGAATGGTTAAGGTCCTCGCGCTTTACGTAGAGCTGAACGTTTCCGATGCTTGCCGAAAGTCTTTCAAGATGGGAAATGGGCGTAGGTCTGCCCTGGAACTCCTTGCGTATACGCCTAAGCTCTGCTATAAACCTTCTGGACTGGCATATCGTGAAGTAGGCGTGAGTTATCTCCTCCATCGCAGCCTTAAGCTCGGGAGATATATAAGCTCCGCCGTATTTTCCAAAGTATCCGCGCTCGTCGGGATATCTCTGCAGATAAGTATCAAAATCAATTTCATTAAATTTCATATTTATATATCCTTTCTTTTATACATATATTACTTTGATATTTACTAAATATAAAAAAGCCCCAAGTGTACCAATACACTCGGGGCGAATATATCGCGATGCCACCCGCTTCAAAGCAAAGCTTCCTCATGCACTACCATGCATTATGCAGATAACGGTGCCGCCGTCGGAGCCTACGCACAGAAAAGCTTCGGTCCGCCCTCAAAAGCCCATTCGCCGTAATACCCTATGCCGCACTCGCACCACCTGCGGCTCTCTGAGATAAAGCTCTTTACGGTTACTATTCTTTATCAAAGGTTTGATGTAATTATACTCTCATTTTTTTCTTTTGTCAATAGGAAATTACAAAAAACCTAAATAAATATCGGGCGCATTTGCTCACCGAGCATGGCTTTCTCCAGAGCTTCGGGAATTTCGCTCATCTGTGCGACAAGAGAGTGCGGCTTTGCCACGGGGTCGTCCTGGCACATTCTTACGAAATACACCGATTTTCTTGTTAGCAGCCTTGCTATATTGGCGAGGTTTTGTGACATTGAGTCGTTTGAAGCCAGCGCAATCAAGGTGGGCTTATCTCTGCGCAGGTGCGCCTTCGCCGCCATGGTGACCGCCGTGTCGGTTATTCCGTTTGCGATTTTTGCAAGCGTGTTGCCCGTGCAGGGCGCTATGACGAGAGCCTCAAGAGGCGTGTGAGGCCCGAGCGGCTCGGCATCCTTTACCGTATGGATTATCTCTCTGCCGCATAGGTCCTCTATCCGAAGAATAAAATCCTGCGCCCTGCCAAAGCGCGTGTCCGTCGAGTAGGCGCACTCGCTCATTATCGGCTGAACGTCAAAGCCTCCCTCGCGCAGCTTGCGTAAGGCGGTAAGAGAAGCCGAATGGGTGCAAAAAGAGCCGGTTATTGCATATCCTATCATACGGCACACCCCATATTTGCGAGGACGAATCTTGCGTAAGCTCTTCCTGCCGTTTCCGGATACATACGCTCGGGTATGGACATAAGCCGCACGACGTTTTCACCGTCGGCAACGGCCCTGCCCGATGCAACGTCTATAACCGTTACAGCGCGGAGAGTATCGCATAGCATCTGCGAATTTATCTTATGCGAGGGCGAGGTATTTACAAGCAAATCAAGCGTTGACAGTCCGTCGTCTGACAGAGAGGTTTTTGCCGATACGCCGCTCTCGCAAAGGGAGAGGGCAACATGCTCACGCTCGGTATAAACGACCACACGAGCTCCGAAAAACAAAAGCCCTCTGACAAGCGCTTCGCCTATGCGCCCATAGCCAACGACTCCAATCTTTAACTCCGATATATCTTTTTTCAACGAAGAAAGTATATAGCCTATAACGCCGTGTGCGCTGATTGCCGCGTTTTCAAGAAGAAAGCCTTCGTCATGACCGGCGTCGTACACGTCAGCGCCTCCGGATACTATCGCGTCAATCGTGTCGCGAGGTATTTCATATCCAGCAACAAGCGTCCCCTCGCACGAAAGTGCTGCCACCTCGTCTAACGGTACGCTCGTTGCGGTTATATATTTTCCATCCTTAGTGGTAGGTATGGGGAGCAGTATAAGTCTTTCGTAAAGAGAATCCGTCACGCGCTCGGATATAAACGAAGCGCATCTCTTTAGCCTCTCCCCGTTTCCAAAGGTAATAATTTCCATATATGTCCCAGCCTGAAAAAGAATAGGTTTTCACCCATAATTATTGTATGCTTTTTTCAGCCGAGCGTGCTTTTTTACATATTTTCGGTCTTGCTTTTAACCATATCGGTAACACATTTTGCCTTTTCGGTTATGAGCTTTTTACCCTTTTTGCCTATGCTGATGACTCCTGCCGCCGCAAGAGAAAAAACGGCAAGCCAAGCGTATGGGTGACCCTTCTTTTTATCCATTTTTCCAAACATATAAAATCCCTCCAAAACATGAATTTATGCTTATTTTATCCAAAAAGCTTCATAATATTACAAAAAGCGGCTTTGTCAGCCGCTTTTTGTTTTATTTAGTTATTACCAAAATCAATGTTTATATCTCTGTCACCGGAATCTCTGGTCGGCAGATAGGGAATTATCGCCTCTGCCGTCTTGGATATCGGCATTGACTGTATGTAAACCTTGCCGGGACCTGTGATTTTGGTATTGAAGAAGCCCTCGCCGCCAAGGAGCTTATTCTTAATTCCCTTGACGGTCTGTATCTCCATGGTGCAGCTCTCGCTCATAGCGGCAAGATGCCCCGTGTCAACTACTATGCTCTCACCGGCGGAAAGCTCGTATTCCTTGCAGTATCCGTCTATCTCGATGAAAACGAGTCCGTCGCCCGAAACCCTCTGGAGAATGAAGCCCTCACCGCCGAAGAATCCCGCGCCGAACCTGCGCTGAAAATGCACCGAAAGGTCAAGTCCTCTCTCCATAGCGAGAAAGCCGCTTTTTTGAATTATAATAGCGTTTCCGGGGCTTACGCGGTACGGAATTATCGAACCGGGGAAGCTTGACGCAAAGGCTATCATCGCGGGTGCGCCGTCAGCGATATACTCGTTCATAAAGAGCGACTCGCCCGAAAACATACGCCCGAAAAATTTGCCTATTCCGCCGCTTGTTGTCATCATCTTCATATTGGGGCTCATCCAGCTCATAGCGCCGCCCTCGCAGACAACAGAGTCGCCTGCATCAAGATGGCAAATTACAACCGGAAGATTGCCGCCTTCGATTTCGTACGTTAGCATGATTTTTCTCCTATTTTCTTAAAAATGAAAATAAATATTTACATTTTCATTATTTATCGGCTATTTCAGGCTGATTATCAAACGTGGTAACGGTGGGCCACGTGATAAATACTTCAAGTCCTATATCGTAGTATGCAAGCTCGGTGAAGTAGTCGTCGTTGTAGTATTCAAACAGCTCCTCATCGCGCTTTGCCGTGAACTCTGCCCACTCCTCGTCGGTATAATCCTCGCGCTTTTTGTTCTCATTTTCGAGATACTGAGAATAATATTCCTCTTTGTACTCGGTCTTTACCTCGTCAATTTTCGCCGCAAGAGCCGCCTCTGTGGGAAGAAGGTTTTCTTCCTTTAATATATAATATAGAACGAGTCTTTCCTTTACCAAGCTCTCTGCCATGGCGTAGAGATATTCTTTCCAATCGTCGTAGCCGTAATACTCGCAGCTGAGGTATGCCATAGCGTAATCGTCTATATTATCGTAGTTTTCGTACTCCTCTGTGTAAGAGTTCTGTATTGAGCCGCCGCTGTTTTCATACTGCCAAACCACGTCGTCGTAATACTCGACGTAGATTGCCTCAACCTTTTTCTTGGGATATTTCTTAATCTCCGCAATCTTGAGATAGTGGTCCCACATAAGAGTTTCTATCTCCGCTTCAAGCTCGGCCTCATACGCCTCATCGAGCTTATCCAGAAGGTATGCTCTGAGCTTTTCGGTAAGAGTGCCGTCGTAGTCCTTAAGGTCGTCCTCGGTTACACCGAAATCGTCCTCGCCAAGCTTGCTCTCGATAAACTCGTCGGTAAACTCGGGAGCTTCATACTCCTCGATGCCGTGAACGTAAACCTCAAACCTTGCGTTCTTGTTACGAAGAGTTGCGGTTGTGTAATCGTAGGGGAAGTAGCAATCTATGAGAATGTAGTCGCCCTCAGTCTCATTCGAGGTTGCATACGTGACCTTAACGTCCGTGTAATCGTACTCGACGCCGTCACCGTTCTTAGCGCTGAAGGAGGCACCGTCCGCCGCACCTATTGTCAAGGTTTTAAGCATGTTCTCAAAGCCCTGTCCGTACTTTTTGATATTATCCTCGTCGCCGAAGACGTATCTTACGTCGGACGCCTTTTCTTTATCCTTGGATTTATCGGCTATCTGGCGGCTGTAGCTTACGTATACTATATACTCTTCATTAACCGCACCGCTTGTAAGCTTTACAAGCTGGTTTTCCTTGGTGAACTCCTTGTCAACAAGGTTTAACTCAAAGCCGGGGACAAACTGATTTGAGCCTATTTCAAGCTCGGCGGGAGATGAGCTTCCGAAGTTACACATTCCCGAGGCGTACTGCTCTTCACCATTCTCGTCAACGAGATAACCGCGGTAATAGATGCTGACGACGTCACCGGGTGTTATCTTGCCGTAGCTGTACAACTTTCCGCTATCTATCGGTTCGCCCTTATTTGTAGCGAGAAGATTAAGTATCGTTATATCAACGTCGATATCTTTAGGCTTCGCAATATCAATATTCAGCTTGTAATCCTTATACTGCGCCTTGTCTATCGTTATATACTCGGAAAGATTAGAAGTTATGTAATCAAACTTCGATTCGTTGTGGTCGTTTATCTGCTGAACGGCTATGATAATCAGACCGGCAACAAGAGTCAAGGCAAGCACGGCTGCCGTTATTATCATTGCTATTTCTTTTTTGCCTATTTTTTTCGTAACAGCACCGCCGGCGACAGGCGCGCCTGCGTTGTTTTTATTTACCGGTGCCTTTTCTTTTTTATTTTTACCCACTTTTTTGTTCCTTTGTCTTTTATAAGAATTTATAGGTATCAATTTTCTGCAAATGAGTCTGCAAACGCGGTAGCAAGGGTGTCGCATCTTTCGTTATAATCGTGGCCGTTATGCCCCTTCACCCAAACGAAAGTCACCTTATGCTCCTCGGTAAGCTGATAAAGCCGCTCCCAGAGGTCAGGATTTTTCAGCTCTTCCTTTCCGCGCCTCCAGCCCGCCTTTTTCCAAGAGTATATCCACCCTTCCAAAAAGGCATCTACAAGATATTTTGAATCAGAATAAAGCGTAACCTCACACGGCTCCTTGAGCGCTGAAAGCCCCGATATCGCCGCCATAAGCTCCATACGGTTGTTGGTGGTAACAGCCTCTCCGCCGGACAGCTCCTTCTCAAATCTGCCAAAGACAAGTATCGCTCCCCAGCCTCCGCGCCCGGGGTTACCTCGGCAAGCGCCGTCTGTGTATATCTGCACTTGTTTCATAAATTCTTTCCTGTCTTGTTTGGTAAAAAAACGGACGAGCACAGGGGTCGTCCGTTTTTTGATAGTCGTGCCGTCACGGGACAATCGCACGGCATTTTAACGTCTGATTATTTGTTTGCGTCATCCTCGGTCTTATCAGCCTTGAGGGTGTAGGTAACGTTGTAGAACTGAAGCTTGCCGCCGTCCTCGTAAACGTAGGACTCGTGGCTGTGGCCATCGTGGCTGTGCTCCTCTACCTTTGCGCTAAGCAGGTAATCAAAGAGTCTGTCAACCTGAAGAGCGGTGCGAATGTTGGTTTCGCCATACTGGGATTCAATGCTCTCATAGTTGGACTGGCCGTAATATTCCTTATACTTATCAAACGCCTCGTCGTCAAAGAGGAAGTGCTCTGCGCACCAGAACTCGTAGTCCTTATACTTCTTTGCGGATTCTTCAGCCTCAGCCTTTGCCTTATCGTTTGCTTCCTTGGAGATAGCATCGTTGTACTCGTAATCTGCGTCGTAGATGAATTCCTTCGCCTTAAGCTGATCAAGCATTACTGCATTAGCATCGTCGGCAAGAGCCTTGGAAACAACGTAGATCTGTATAATAGGCTCAACGAAGCTCTTAGCCTCTTCCTCAATCTTTGCATCAACGCCGTTGATATCTGCCGCCTTGGTTACAGCAACCATATAAGCGTCGAGGTCGCCGTTGTACTTGGTGTAGATGGACTCTGCGTTCTGAGAAGTGCTGGTCTTATCGTTGTAGAACTTATACTCATACTCGTTGTAGAGGTGATCCTTTGCTTCCTTAACAAGAGCCTCGGGGTAGCTGTTTACCTTAACGCTCTTCTTGATAAGAGCCCAGATCTCTGCTGCAACCGCATCAACTATTGCCTCGTCATACGCAGACTTAAGGTCCTCGTAAACGTCTTCCTTATATTCCTCCATGATCTTAGCCTCGACGGACTCCTCGCCCTTCTTCGCTGCTACGATCTCGGCAACCTTCTCGTCAACTGCCTTGTTTGCCGCAACCGCATTGTCGTACGCGGTCTTTGCATCCTCGGTAGCCTTCTTCTGTGCGTCGGTCGCACCCTCCTTATCGGAGATTGCCTTCGCGTCCTCGTACTTCTTAAGAAGCTCTGCAACCTTAACGTCGCTTACGATGTCACTCTTCTTATCAGTGTAGAGCTTAACAAGCTCCTCAACGAGAGCCTTAACGGTCTTGTCACCGTTCTTATACTCCTCGCTCGCGAGAACCTCAAGAGATTCGGTAGTTACCTTGCTGCCAAGGATCTCTCTGATAACGGAGGTTGCGTTAACCTCGGATACGTCGTAGTAATAAACGGGATATACGTGGTAGGTAAGCTTCGCATCCTTGGGAATCTTTACCTTAAAGGTGTTTGCGCAAAGACCGTTGGGAGCAAGCTCCTTATCTGCGGTGTAGGGGTTGTACTCGAAGGTAACAAGCTCGTCGCCCTCGTTCTCAACAGCGAAGAGAACCTTCACGGAAGAGTACTTATAGTCAATGCCCTCTACGGTAGCGTTGAACTCGGACTTCTTATCGGTTCCGATTTCGATTGCCTTACCGATGTTTGCAACAGTGCCTTCCTCAAGAAGCTTTGCAACTATGGGGTTTGCGGTATCGGAAAGATCGAGCTTCTCGTAAGCTGCGCTCTCCTTGGTGGTAATCTCGTTTACGGTGTACTCACGGCTGTAAGAAACGTATACGGACGTAAGGTTATCAAGGAATGCCTTCTTATCATCAGTCTTGATAGAACCGGTGGTAACAGTCTTGTAAGGAGTTACGTTCTTGTCAACGCCCTCTGCCATGATAGCATTCTTAAGAGCTACCGCAAGCTTGTCAGCGTCCTTATCGTTTACGTCGATAGCGCCGAGAGATATGGAGTGCTTGTTCTTAACCGTGGTGGTGGAGTCCGAGAAGTCGGAAACCTTCATCTCACCGAGGTCGAATACGTAAGTGGTTTCGGTCTTATCGTCACCCTCGCCGCTGGTTACGGTGTAGGTGGTGTAGTAAGCATAGTAAAGAACGTCGGTAAGGGAGAACTCGCCCTCTTCGGTCTTGTTTTTATTCTTGGTAGCGTAGTCTGCAAGAGACTTTACGATACTGTCAACAACCTTCTGTGCTCTTACACTCTCCGACGTTGTAAAATCGGCATCCTCGATCTCAATCTTCTTAAGCGCATCCTTAAATGCTGTCGCATCAAAGGTAACGTAGCCGTTAAGATCCTCCTCGGCATAATTGAAGGCAGAGGAGCAGCCGACGAGTGCCGTCAGCGCCATAACTGCTGTCAAAATCAACGCGATAATTTTGTTTTTCATGTCAAAATCCTATATCCTTTTTTGAAATTAATTCAATTACAAGTTATTATATCATACATTAAAGAAAAAATCAAATGTTTTTTTACTTTTTTTACAAAATATTTTAATTATCTCTAAATCCTTCTCCAACGTTGATATAAACACCGTTTGTAAGATCGGAAAGTGCGTTCACAATCTTCTTAAGCGCAAAGTTGGAAATGTAGAAATTACAGCTCTCGCTGTGGCGCGCGCCGGTAATAGTATCTATACGGTACATAACCACCGCAACCTTACCCTCGCTCGTATAATGGAAGTCGTAGGCGTACTCATAAGCCGAGGACTGCTCAACCTTAAAGGAAAGAGTGAGAACCGCCTCGCGCGATTTTGCATCGGCTATCTCCTCTTCGGTAAGCGAGCCTACGTAGCTTACGCTATACAGCACGCGAAGGAAGTCCTTGAAATTAGAGTCTCCGGCAGTATCGTAGCCGACGGTAAGTCCCATACCGCCCGTTATTCCTGCGGCGAGGTTATAAACGCTGCCCAGCGGGAAGTTCTGACCGTAAAGACCTACGTACTGTGAGAGCTTGGTATCGGAGAAGTCTCCGCTGACAGATGCGAATACGTTGATTGCATTGTAGACCTCCGAGCTTGTGGAGGAATCAGGCTTGGTAAAGGTAAGACCGTCGGGGGTAATCCAAGCCTCGGGGTGATCGACCTTGAAGTCGTACTTACCCTTAAACTCATTGAAGTTTACGTTTGCGCTGAGGTTATTAAGCTTGGTGTAATCTATCATAACAAGGTCGCGCCTTGCCCAGAAGTCGATGAAGTTTTCCTCAACGAAGTAAAGCACGTCGCCGTCTATCTCTACTATGGTATCGTACATATCCGTACCGACAAGCCTTGTGCCGTCGGTGCGCTTTTCGCTTATATAGAGCGTAAAGCCGGTTTTGTTAAGCCACTCAAAGTCGTCTCCCACGGCAAATATAGCTCGCGGAAGCTCGAAATAAATCGTGTAAGCGTAAAGACCGTACTCCTTCATATTTTCGGGAGTCAATCCGACGTCTACGACCTTATTTCCCTTAAGTCCCTCAAAATTAGTTGAGGAGGTGCCTAGGCCTATGCCGCCGAGCACCTTGGCCACGTACTCGCAGCTTGCCCAGTCTATTGCGTAATTTGCGTACTTATGTCCCTCGGGAAGATCATTCTTGTGAATTGCTTCGCTAAAGAACGCATCTCTGTCCGACTGGTTGACAAACTTAAACGCCGTAATCAGCTCACGGGATACGAAATAGTCAATGCTGCTTATCTCGTAGGTTTCAAAATCCATAGCAAGCTGATAATAAGCCTCGTATTCATACGCAAGCTTATTATAATCGCGCTTTACGCTCTGACCTATGAGCGCAGCCTTAACAGCCTGGTAAAGCTCGTCTTCAGCCTTGACCTCCGAGAGCGCTATCGTTTCAACACCCTCGCTTATCACCTCGGTGGTCTTTCCATCCGAGGAAAGAACGGTGTACGAATAGGTTACTATCGAATTTTCGGTTACGGTATCAACTACGACGATATCGTCGTCCTTTATTTCACTGATAACGGTGATATCGTTGATTACGTACTGACCCGTACGCTTGGTTGCGTTTGCTTTAGTGTAAGTTACGTCAAAGGTTGCATTTGCTTGCTTGACATCACCTACGTCCTCGCTCGCAAGATATTCACGCACGGAAAGAGGTATTCTCTCATCGGTAAGGTCGATTATAGCATGGGTCTGGTGACCGAGCAATCCTACCTGCGACTCCGGCTCTTCGCCGTTTACGAGGTAGTTATACTTTACCTTTATAAGATTATTTTCACCGACAACGCCCTCAGTATATTCCGCGCCGTCGGCAATAACCGACTCGATAGCGGTAATCTTATATGTGTAAGTAACGCTGTCAGCGCCCTCTGCGAACTTAACCGCGAGAGTGGGCGAGATAACCGTTGCGAGCAGGGGATTTTCCTCATAGCTCTTAACAGCCTTGCCAATAATAGACTTTCTGAAATTATCAAAGCTTGCTCTCTTTGCAAGAGATTCAAGGTCAATGGAAATCTTGTCGCTGGCGGTGATGCTGTATCCCTCGTTTACACCGTCGGTATCAAGCGTGTCGCCTAGAGGCTTTTTAATTTTAGCGGTAATTACGACCTCGGTGCCGTCCTTAACGTAGTCAAGAACGTCCTTTACGTTACCCCACTCGTCCTTACTGTCGAAGAGAACGTTCTTCCACTGCTTATACGAGGTGGTAAGAAGGGGAACCTGTGCGTTGTCCATATCACCGCCCGCCATGGTTATGTTCGGAGAAATGAAGGACGCAAAGCCGTCAAGCGCATATTTCATATTTTCGGCAGAAGAGGAAGCGTAAACGTAATTTCTTCCCGCAATCTGCAGATAATAGCCGACACCGTTTACAAGCTTGTTACCGATATATATCGTGTAGGTTGCTTCCTTGTTATTTCCGTCGAGATAGGTGACGGTGATAGCGTCTCTGTGCTCCTCATCAAGGCCGTACGCGGCAAGCTGCCTACCGTAGCCCTCGCCCGCCACAAGCTCTATTCGTTCATCAAAGGACGGAATCGAGAGCGCCGCAAACAAATACGACAGCTTATACGCGTTCATTCCGTCGTCCGCCCCCGCGTACAGAGAGGTATACTCAAATCCGTCCTCATAAACGCAGATGGGAGGATAGTATATCTCGGCATCGCCGCTTTCGTTTCTGTAATAGTAGTAAAGCGTACCGTCCTCTTCCCTCGCTATTGAGAAGAAGCCGTCAAAGCCAGGAAAATCATACGCGCTAACGGTAACTCTCGTTATCTTAGTCGAGCTGGTGGAGGGGTACATAACGGGCGTTACGCCGTTGTGATAGGCTTCGCCGTCTACCAGCTCAATAGGTTTTGACTGGGTTTGGTCGGCGGGGTCTATAATGCCGGATTTTATAATAGCATCTACAACTATGTATCCCGCAACTAAAAGCGCAAGGACGGCGGCTGTTATTATTATAGCAATGAAATTCTTGCCGTATCTTTTTTTCTGAACCTGTATCATCAGCCACACCTCCTTACAAGAATCTTCTCTTAATATGAACCGCTATTCCGAGTCCGAGAATGACAAGCGGTATAGCGAAGAGCGTCACGGTAAGACCGACGACCTCGCCCTCCGAAAGACCGGATACAGTCTTTACCTGCTCGCTATACGTGCCGTTTTCGGTATGGTGGAACACGTCCTCGTAAACGTCAGTGGGAGAAAGCGAATAATCCGAAAGGACCTTGCCTCCGAACATGGGAGAATTCAGTGAATTTCCGCCAAGCTCCATAGAGGCGAACTCGTCGGTACGCGCAAGGTTGCGCACAAGAAGCGCCATGACGTCGTAATTTGCATAAGAGGAATTGTAAAGAAGCTCGTTTGAGAAGAAGTCTGTTCCGTTTACACAGAATACGTAAGAATATTTGGTCTGTGCCGTGTAGGAATCCATCGCGCGCCTTGCGCTCACGGCGGCGAGGGTAAGCTCGCCTTCCTTCTCATACGTGCCGCCGCGCTCGTTATAGGCTGCCGCGGTGGAATGAGAGTTCATAAAGGAGAGGAAGGTTCTCTCAACGGTGAGGTCGCCAGGCTCCTGCTCGACGCCATCCTCCTTAAAGGAGGTTGTGATATAGCTTGCGTTCTTAAATACGGTAGCTGCCGCGCTGGGAAGCGAAGCAAACTCGCCATAGATGGCATAACCGTAGCTGTCCTCGTCTGTGTTATATGCGCCTATTATCGTATCGTGCTCACCCGAGGTGGTGTCAAGATAATTTTCATCATCAGAAACTACCGCCTGGCTGAAATCAAAGCCCCATTCGTACAGGAAGGCATCAAATGCGGGGTGAGCGGATACGCCGTCCTTCTCTATCGCGTGGTCTCTGGAGACCATGATAGAGCCGTAATTGTTTACAAGATATCTATCGAGGATTTCTATCTCGGAATAATATCCGAGCTGCGAAAGCTTATCAGGCTCAACCTTGAAATCCTCTCTGGGATTATTTATAATCAGAAGCACGCAGTCCTCGGGGACTTTACCCGCCTCTGCAAGATTGACAGTCTTAACGTCAAGACCGCACTCGGTCAGAAGGTCGTAAAGCGCTGCCGCCTCTACGTTCTCCGCCCTGTCGGGATTTTGCGCATCGTAATAGGTTTCGCCGTGGCCGGTAACGAAATATGCCGCCGGACGATTGACAGCCGTTACGGACATAATGTACGTTGCCATCTTAAACTCACCGTCGTACGCGGAGAGCTTCTCGCTGCTGCCGTACCAGAAGTTTACGGGCTTCTGGATTCTGTATTTATCACCGTAGGAAATTATAATATCTCCCTCTTCGATTTTCGAGAGCGAAGTAGTCTTATATTCCGAAACGGCGGTGGGGTTATAGACCACGTTGACCGTTTCTACCGTAAGATTATCAAACTCTTTTTGCATCTGGAGCGCCATAAAGTATATCACTCTGGTGATATCGGAGGCGATAAGCTTATCCGGGTCGGCGCAGAACGTAATCTTGACCTCTCTCTCGTCGTCGTCAAGCTCGTCTATGAAGGCACACTCACGCTTCATCGCGTCCGTAAGAGTGTAAAGTCCCTCGGGAGTCAAGTCAACGTAAAGAGCTCCCTGAATACCCGCGTGCATAAGGACGAGATTCAAGGCGAGGAGAAGCACCGCGGCGGTGGCGGTAATAAGAGCAAAAAGCTTCGTTCTCTTGCTTTTACCTTTTATTATTGAATGTTTCATATTTTATCTGTTCTTTCTTCTTACTATTGTAACCGCTCCGAAAACGGCAAGAGCCGCAGGCAGAGCAAGGAGGAGCGCGGTGTATACCGTGGACGTGCCGAGCGTAAGGTTTTCAAGCCTCGTGGACTGCTGAACCACGTCGTTTGTGCCGTAGAGCACTCTTTCCGCTCCGTAGAATACGTCAAAGAGAGAGTATAAAAAGTCTTTGTTAGAATATCCGTTGGTAACCATGGCGTCGCTCGCCGTCATATATATGCTCGGAACGAGTACGAGCCTTGCGGAATCTGCGTTAGCATTATATTTTTCAGAATAGGCAACGACCGTATACGAGCCGTCGCTGTCCGTCGTAGCGCCCGATGCCTCAAGAACGGCAGATGAAGATGCTTTAAGAAGAGGGGCCGCGCCCTTTGATGAATCGCAATTCAAGGCAGCTATATCTCTTATTATTACCGAGCCGTCAAGGTGGGATATCTTTGCATACACGTCGTTTGCAAGAGAGGTGTCGGCATACTCTGTGATAAGAGTAAAGCCGTCTGTTCCTATCGCCATATTAAGATCCTTGACCGTCTGGCGCTCACCCTCACCCGTAGTGGCAAAGGAAATTCCAAAGTCGGAAATAAAGGCCTCAAGTCTTGGAAGCGACTCGGATATAGGGTCCATATTGACGTAGAATTTACCGCCGCGGCTCGCATATTCGTTAAGGCGGTCCATTTCGCTGATTATGCCCGAGCCCTCGCTGGACTTTTCAAAATCGTGCTTCGGATCGGCTATAACGACAAACGCGGCATCGTCGGGCACGCTCTTTTTACGCAGGTTTATTTCTTCAATGTAATAGCCTGCGTTCACCAGAGCGTTACAGAAGGTGAGGCTGGGAGCTTCGCCGTGACCGATAGTGAAATACACGGTGTCGTGGCTGTTCGCTATTACCCAGTTTATATTGGAGGCAAAGACCTCCTCGCCGTTATAAGAGGTTATATACTGATTGTCATCAAAGGTGAAGAATCCCGCATACGCGGTCGCGCTGGTGAGCACCTTGATATTCTCTCTGGTTACGGTGCCGTGAGCATCGTAAGTGCGGCACTCAAAAATAACGCTGGCACGGGTAAGAGCGTACTCGTCATATATCTCATTACCCTTATCGTCCTTAAGAATTTCGCCGCTCTCGTCCTTTCTGGCAACCTTGGTATACTTGTCGGGATTGAAGCGCTCGCCGTTGTCGTCATAAATAAGCGTCATAACGTTGGCGTATCTTATTTCTATAAAGTCGGGGTATCTCTCGGCAAATTCCATAGCCGTTCTGTAAACGTAATTACCCGTTTCGTGAACCTGTATGTCCGACTCGCTCATACAGAGGGTGACCGTTATCTTCTTTCCCTCTCTTTGCGCCCGTTCAAACGAGTCGTCTGCCGCGCCGGTTATAGACAGGTCCTCCTGCTCAACAGCGCCCGGCTCAAATATAAAGGCATAATAAACGGTATATATCAGCACGTTTGCCACCGCAAATATGGCAACAACGAGCGTCGTTATCACACCCGATGAGAAGCTTCTTCCATGCAAGAAGGAGGAAAGCTTATGCTTAAAGTTGTTCATATCGTTTTTCCCTTTTCTCGATTTTGTAGTATAGGCCGTCAGTTATATCTTCTGCGGTCGTAGATGCGTATAGTGAGATAAAGGAAGAGAGAAGCAAGCGAGAGATAGAACACAACCGCGGAGATATCAAAGTATCCCGATGTAAATGCGGTAAATCTTCCGAACACGGAGAGAGAGTCGAGCACGTATCTTATCGCGTAGCTTGAAGGGATAAGACTGCTGAGAAGTCCTACCGTAAGAAGTCCGAGAATTATCGCTATCGTGCCGACTGCCGCAGAAAGCTGGTTCTCTGTAAGAGAGGAAACGAAAAGACCTATCGAGATGAACACAGCTCCTACAAGGAGAAGTGCGAGTATGTTTCCGAGAAGGAGCGCAATCTTAAAGGTGATAGCGTACGGTATAAGTATAAGGAAATAGAGCGAGGTGAAGATAAGAGCAGATGCGAACATCGCATACGCCGCAAGGAACTTGCCTATAACCATCGAGGTTATGGATACGGGAGCTGTAAGAAGGAGCTGCTCCGTTTTCAACTTTCTTTCTTCACTGAAGGATTTCATAGTAAGTATGGGGAGTATAACTGCCGAGAAGATAAGCATTATAACAAAGTACGAGGTAACGTCGGCAGACATGGAGAAGAGCGTAGTGTAGCAGAACACAGCGGCAGCCGCTACGAGAAACATTACCATAAATACGTAACCCATTACGCCGGTAAAATATGAGCGAAGCTCTCTTTTGAATATAGCAAGCATTGTTTTTCCTCCTTAATGAGCCTTTTTGGCTTTAGAACGCTTGTCCGAGCCTTGAGCGTCGGAGCGGTCAACGAGATTGATGAATATCGACTCAAGGTCGGTTCCTATGGGAGCAAGCCCTATAAGGGGCATACGGTTGTCGGCGCAAACCGCAAATATCGCCTTACGCGCATCAACTCCCGACGCGCTCTCTACAACGTAAACGTAGGCGTCGCCCTCTTTAGCGCCGGTAGCCTCGGCACTTTTAACCGCTGCCTGCGCTCTGAGAGCGGGAAGCACGTCCTTTGCCTGCGCGCAGATTTTAGCCTCGTAGCGATAACCGCCCTCAATGGTCTTGGTTATATCCTCGGTGCGCTCGTTCGCAATGATGTTACCCTTATTGATAATGATAACCCTCTCGCATACCGCCTGAACCTCCGCGAGAATGTGAGTCGAGAGAATTACGGTGTGATGTCTGCCGAGCATTCTTATAAGATTTCTTACCTCGAGTATCTGCTTCGGGTCAAGTCCTACCGTAGGCTCGTCGAAAATAATAATCTTCGGGTCTCCGATAAGAGCCTGGGCGATGCCTACACGCTGCTTATATCCCTTGGAAAGATTGCGGATAAGTCTGTTTTTAACATCGGAGAGCTTAACCACGGAGAGTATCTCATCAATATGCGCATCTCTGTCGAGAGTACAGCACTTAAGCTCATACACGAAATTAAGGTATTCCAACACGGTCATCTCGGGATATATCGGAGGCTGCTCGGGCAAGAAGCCTATCATCTTCTTCGCCTCAAGAGGATTTTCCAAAATATCAATACCGTTTATGTACGCAGCGCCAGAGCTTGACGAAAGATATCCCGTCAAAATATTCATAGTTGTACTCTTGCCCGCTCCGTTAGGTCCGAGAAGTCCGACAATCTCGCCCTCGCCAATCTCAAAGGATATGTCGTTCAAGGCATAGTTTGTCCCGTATCTCTTCACCAGATTTTCCACTTTTATAACCGGTACAGTTGTTTCACTCATGTTTTTTCTCCAAAAATTAATTTTGAGGACGCACAGTCCTCGCTTTAACCCGTATATTATAACATATAATTATAAATAAACTATGAACGAAAGACGGTATTTTGAAATAATAGTGAAAATAAACTATTAAAATTTTATAAAGCGTTTTTGTGCATATTTTCATTTTTCCGAGCGTGCCACTTGACAAAAAAGAGTATGTGCGGTATAATATTTACCGATATTTAACAATGCATAAGCACCCGAAAGGATTACATCATATGACAGGCGATAAAAAAACGGTTTTCTCCGGCGTACAGCCCTCCGGAAACCTTACAATAGGAAATTATCTCGGAGCTATCAAGAATTTTTCGCGCTTTTCCGAGGATTATAAGACGTTTTACTGCGTTGTGGATCTTCACGCAATAACGGTAAGACAGGTTCCCGCAGAGCTTCGCAGAAGAACCTACGAAACGCTTGCGCTCTATATGGCGTGCGGTCTTGACGAAAAGAAAAACACGCTCTTCGTGCAGTCGCACGTTCCCGCACACGCAGAGCTTGGCTGGATGCTTGACTGCTATACTATGTTTGGCGAGCTGTCGAGAATGACGCAGTTTAAGGACAAGAGCCAAAAGCACGCGGAAAACATCAACGCGGGACTCTTCACCTACCCTACCCTGATGGCTGCGGATATCCTTCTCTATCAGACCGACGTCGTTCCCGTCGGAATAGACCAAAAGCAGCATCTCGAGCTTGCACGCGACATCGCAGAGCGCTTTAACCAGGTTTACGGTGACACCTTCACCGTTCCCGAAGGATATATCCCCACAGACACAATGAAAATAATGTCGCTTGCCGAGCCTACGGCTAAGATGTCAAAATCCGACCCTAACGAAAACGCAGTGGTCAGAATCCTTGACTCAAAGGACGACATTATGCGTAAATTCAAGAAGGCTGTCACGGACTCCGACGCCTGTGTAAGATACTCCGAGGATAAGCCCGGCGTTTCCAACCTCATGACGATATACCACGCCTTCACGGGCAAGAGCATGGAGGAGATTGAGCGCGAGTTCGACGGCAGAGGCTACGGTGACTTTAAGCTTGCGGTAGGCGAGGCGTGCGCCGACGGTCTTGCATCTGTGCGTGACGAATTTGCAAGGCTTATGGCAGATAAGGCATATCTTGAGCAGGTTATGAAAGGCGGCGCAGAGGAAGCCGCATACTACGCAAGAAAAACCATGTCCAAGGTCAGAAGAAAGATAGGTTTTGTAAACTAATATTTCCAAAATCCGCATTTTCGATAAAACATTACATTATCAAAAAGAAAAAAGCCTCTCGCAAAAGCGAGACGCTTTTCGTAATCCTCGTCCGGCGTTTTACCGAAATAGCCATACAAAAGCGGCCAGAAGGCGTTTTTCGGATGCGCGTAATACTGCGCCTTTTGGATCGAAACGCGCCCCGGCATGGAGCCGAGCACTAACAGCCGCGCGTCGCTTCCACAAACCGGCGCAAGACAAACGCAAACCTCAGCGTTCATCCAGAATCCTGT
>JAZOAA010000167.1:0-14716 GCA_045595265.1 Eubacteriales bacterium | reverse complement strand
TCAATGGATGAAGTTAATAACATGTCCAAATTCTCGCAATATACCTTATTTTCTTCCGATCTTATTATGAAGGCATCGGAGAAGCAGCTCACTTCCGGTACACTAACGTCCGGAAATCCTTTGGCGCTGCTCATGATCAAGGACTACGAGATAAGCACCGATTTCATTTTCAAGCTCAATGGAGATGGCACTTGCTCCGTTTTTGGAGCAATAAACCCGCTGGCAAAAGAGCTGTCCGTGCCGGAAAAATCTCCCGGCGGAAGACCTGTCACATCTATCCATGACTATGCATTTTATATGCAGATAGAGCTGGAAACGATAACAATTCCAAATACTGTTTCAACAATTGGCCGCGGCGCTTTCGCTGATTGTAAATCGCTCAAAGCAATCAATGTTCCTGACGATATCACAGAAATAGGTGACGGTGCTTTTATGAATTGCACTTCACTTGAAAATTTGGTTATTCCCGAATCGGTCACAAAAGTAGGCGATTGGGCATTTACCTCTTGTGCAATTAAAAACTTGTCCATTCCCGACAGCGTTATAGATATCGGCACAGGTGTTTTCTTCTCTTGCGATAATCTCGAAACTGTGGATATGCCTTCCGGTATAACGGAAATTACGGAAGAACTCTTTCACTACTGCCCGTCTTTAACAAACGTCGATATACCTAAAGGTGTGCAAAGCATTGGCAAAAAAGCCTTTATGAGCTGCACAAGCCTTAATCACGTAGAAATTCCCGATGGAGTTAAGAGTATTGGAGCAGAAGCCTTTTCGGAATGTTCAAATCTTGAAACTATAGAAATCCCCGATGGACTCACGGAGATTGGCCCAGGTGTATTTTTCCTGTGTTCCAGATTAGATGTTGTTAGACTTCCGGAAGGTATTACAACAATTCCGTCGGGCGCATTTGCCGTCTGCGGAGCAAAAGTCAAAATTCCAAAAAGCGTTAAAGTAATTGAAGAAAAGGCATTTAACTATTATTGCGGTACGTTATTCGATATATCATATGCAGGCACATGGGATGAATGGTGTGAGATTGATATAGGCCCGGAAAATAATTACCTTAACGATGCTGAATCAATGAAATGGAGTTTTTCAGTAAACAAACTTCATAACCAAAGTAAATAAATTTATTTTTTAAGTTTTTTGGCTAATGTATTGATTTGTTAACAATTTCAATATATAATAGATATAATTAATATATAGGAAAGGTATTTTTTTACAATGTTTATTTCAACACTTCTAGCGACACAGGGCGGAGCTGATATGTGGATCACTCTCGGTATGCTTGCAATACTCTTCGTATTCATGTATTTCTTCATGATCCGTCCTCAGAAAAAGCAGGAAAAGAAGGATGCCGCTATGCGTGATGCGCTTGCGGTTGGCGACGAGGTTACAACTATCGGCGGCATTATCGGCAAGGTAGTTTCTATCAAGGGCGAAACCTTCGTTCTTGAGACCACCAAGGACAAGACCAAAATTCGTTTCCTTAAGGGTGCTATCAGAACGGTTGACGTAAAGGCGGCTGACCTTGCGGCAGCAGTTATTGAGAACAAGGAGGCTGCAAAGGAAGAAGCAGCTGACACAAAGGACGAAAAGAAAAAGAAATAATCAAAACGTGAGAATTGAGATACACCCCAAAAGTCAAAGGCTTTTAGGGTGTATCTTTTTATTTATTTTCGTCATAAAAATGAGCGTTCGCGAATAAGCTTTCTTAGACTTATTTTGGGGGTACTTTTATGGCTGCTTTTACTAAAAGATTTTCTAAAAACGGCGCTACTTCGTTTTTTATCGGTGTGGGTATATCTATCATTATATTTATAGGGACGCTGCTTATCTCGACGCTGATAGTAATCAACGGCGACGATCCGACTCACAGTATAGATGCTGCTGCCTTTATTTCCCTACTAGTATCCGCATGCCTTGGCGGTGCGGTGCTGGGTATATTTTACGGTGAGGAGCGAATGAAGAGGACGGCTCTTGTAGCTCTGTTTTGTGCTATATTAATGTTTCTTTTAGGCCTTGTGCTATTTGGCGGAGAGCTGTCTTTACGTGCGATGATGAATGCGTTATGCTATTTCGGGCTTGTAAATCTTTCTTCATTTGGAATATCTTTTATAAAAGGAAAAAGAAGAAGAAAAAGACTATAATAACGACGATACGTGAGCGCCGAGGGATGAAAGCTTTTCAACAGGGGACTGATACCCTCTCAAAATCGTATCTGCCGAAAGAATTTGACTCTCGCCCTCGGCACACAGAGCGCAAAGAAGGCAAGCTGCCCCTGCTCTGAGGTCTGTCGCCTCTGCGGTGGCATGTGTAAAACGCGATTTATCTATATAAGCTCCGCCGCATGCAAGGTGATAAGATAACCCGAAGCGCGAGAGCTGCTCTAAATAGCCAAAGCGCTCGGGAAATACTTTATCGTATATTTCTCCGCCGGAAAACGAGGCTAAAAGAGGTGCGGCAATCGGCTGAAGGTCGGTGGGATACGCGGGATACGGCTCTGCATAAACAGATGCTCTGTAAGAATTATGCGAGCGCGAGGCATATATTACGTCACCAGTCACAGCAACGTCAGCTCCCATATCGGAAAGCGCGTGAAGAAACGCACTCATATCAGAGAAAGACACACCGACAACACCTACCTTACCGCCCGTAACTACACCTGCCGCAAGGTACGTGCCGGCTTCTATCATATCTCCTATAATACTGCACTCCCCTCCCGAAAGCGTACCGCCAAAGACGGTGATATGCGTATCGGTGAGGGTTATTTTTGCTCCTGCGGAACGCAAAAAATCAATAAGACACAGAATGTGCGGCTCTTTAGCATAACAGCGGATAGTACTTTCACCCTGAATAGAAGAGGCGAGTATCAGGGCATTTGCGGTAGCGCCTACGCTTCTTATCGGGAACACTATATTCGCAGGTGATAAGCTCTCACACTCAAGGCAGTCATCACAGTGACGTGCGCCAAAGCTCTGCGCCGCATAAATATGTAGGTCTATCGGTCTTTTGGTAAAAGCGCAGCCGCCGAAATCTCCGAGTCGGCACTTGCCGAACCTCGCAAGAGATGCACCGATAAGATAGGTTGATGCGCGAAGTCTGCATACAAGCTCTCTGTCAGGCTCGCGATATCGGCAAAGCCTTGTATCAACGCTTAACGTATCACCGACTCTTACAATGCGCGCTCCATAGCTCTCAAGAATAGAGATAGCCGCTCTGACGTCCAAAATATCCGGAACGTTCCGTATTACGGACACACCTTTTATAATAAGGGTGGAAAACAGAACAGGAAGGGCGGCATTCTTTGATCCGCCGATTTTCACCTCGCCGAAAAGAGATCTGCCGCCGCTTACGATTATTTTTTTCATACCCTTCTCCGAAAAACAACTTTTTTGTCATTATATTCGGAGAAAAAAATTTAGTTACTTCAAATGCTCGAAATAGGAAATATAAAGAGTTACGACTCTGCCGTAGGTGACTACACCGTCAGTTCCGTGGCTTTTCAAAAAGAGGTCATTTACGAAGCTTGAAATATCCGAAAGAAAAGTGTCGCCGTATTTTGCGGAAACCGCGTTTGAGGCTCTGATATCGGAAAGCGCTCGCTCGTCAAGCCCCTCTGCAATGCTGAAATACAGCTCCGAGTCGGTTCTGTATAACGCCGAGGCGATATACGAATACATATTCAGTGCCGCGCTGTATCTGAGGTAGACGTCATTTGAGTGGGATAAAACGAAATATGCCATAAAATTAGCCTCGTTCTCACGCATTATTCCCCTTTGGTGCGAAAGCTCGTGGGCGGCAGTAAATACTACGTCATACATGGGATAATCAACGTTAACGTTGGCTTCGCCGGTGTAGTAGGTATAAATTCCGCCAAGCGAAAGATACGACATAATATTCAAAAGGTCTACGCCCTTAGGCACGGAGTGAAAATCACCGAGAAATCCGTACTGCTCCGATATATTCTTATATTCGTCGCAAATCAGCTCCCCTGCACCCGCAAGGTCGTAATCGGGAGCCGAGGTACCACCGGAAAAATCAACAAGAGGGCAAAGCTCGTTTACCTCGTCGCGAAGAGAAGTTAGGGCGCTTGCAAGATTTTCTTTATTAACCTCGCAGATATCAAAGCCTATGCGCTTATCTACCGTTGTAGTATTATATCCTATACCCAGCGCTATGACGTTTGTTGAATATATGAGAAGTATGGCGCTTGCTAAATTTAATATAAATCTTGCACCGCGCCCATTCTTAAAAGCGCGCCATGCAAAGAATATAACCACCGCTGCAATAACGGGAATAAGGGCCAAAAGCACCTCGAAAAGCGAAAAAGTGAAAAGGTCGCCGAATGCCGCCATTCCACGTCTGTAAACGTGCGATACGGTAGAATTTATGAAATCAGCCGCGGCATAGCCGCTCTTTGATATTGCCAAAAGTAACAGCGCCAAGGCCGTTATAATAAATGAAAAAATTGCGAAGGGCGAAATCACCCTTTTCCATCGATAATGCACCCGATTTTCCTCTCTTTTGTTAATTTTAATTTACATTTTCAGGCTTTTCTTCTAAAATTTTGAGATTTCGCTCTACGGTTTTTCTGCCTCTCCATGCATAAGCGCGACGTGAAAACTCGTCCTTTGTCATACCGTCAAGCGCCGCCTTTGTAAGAAAACTAATCCTTTCACGGTAGAAAAACTCGATTGGTGTTTTCTTCGGAGCCATGTTGTGCGGGCAGGCGCTCTGACACTCGTCGCAGCCCCATGCGGTGTTATATTTTCGCATAAGTGAAATTTCTTCGTCGGAAAGTTCCCCTTTTCTTTGCGTTATCGCGGAAAGGCATTCGAAGCACTCACCGCGAAGGACACCCGTAGGACAGGCATCAAGGCAGGCACCGCAGGCGGTGCAGTATTTTATTTCAGACAAGGGAGTTTGTCCGAGTAATGACGGCTCTATATCCGTTATAACGTCGCCTATAAATATGTAGCTGCCGTACTTTTCGTTAATCAAAAGCCCATTCTTGCCTAAAAATCCGAGCCCGCCCGCAAGAGCCGCATGCCTCTCGTCTATCGGACTGTGGTCTCCGTAGCCCTTACACTTCGCCGTGGGAAAACGCTCCTTCAGGAACTTTTCTATAGCTACGCTTACTTCCCTGATAGCAATGTGGTAATCAAGAGATGCCGCGTATCGGGATATATTCACGGTATCACCCGTGTAATATGGCAGAAGATATACTATAACGCTCTTTGGTGTAAAATCCTCTCTCGCCATTATATCCTCTCTCGTTACCTTCAGCGAGGAATAAGGAAGAAGAGCGTAATATTCTATATTTATACTTTCAAACAGCTTACAAAGAATTTCACTCATAAATACACATATCCTTTTCATTATCGGGGTGTTAGCCATATTTATTATACACCGATGCTTCAAAAAAAACAAGATATTTATTGACTTTGCGGTACTAAAATGTTATAATATGCTTTAGAGATTTTTTATTTTTTGAAACGAGGTAGCTTACTATGATTTTGAATGAAGGTATTCTTTACAGCACGGCAATAGCGGCAGATTCTATTTTGCCTATATTTTTTGCATCAATAATGCTCGTTATACTCTCCTCTTACCTTCTCGGAAGCGTTAATACGGCGATTGTCGTATCAAAGCTTTTATACAAAGATGATATCAGAAATCACGGAAGCGGCAACGCGGGCCTTACAAACGTTCTTCGCACATACGGCAAGGGCGCTGCGGCTCTGACACTTCTCGGTGACGTTCTTAAAACCGTAATTGCAATACTTATCTCGGGTCTGCTCTTCGGTCTTCATTACGAGGGAGGCATCAGCCTTCAGCACTATGGCTACGTTGCGGCTCTCTTTGCAGTTCTCGGTCATATATTCCCTATTTATTATAAATTCAAGGGCGGAAAGGGCGTGCTTTCTACCGCGGCGGCAGCTCTCGTGCTGACTCCTGTTCCCTTCCTCATCCTTATACTTCTCTTTATTGCTATCGTGGCAGGCTCAAAATACGTATCTCTCGGCTCAGTGTCGGTAGCCGTGCTTTACCCCGTTGTTGTAAACGGTTACTTCGCTTTTGCTCTCGGCGGAACTCCTAACGGAATACTTTCGCTTTGCACTATTATACTTGCTATCCTCATCGTATGGTGCCATAGAGAAAACCTCAAGCGTATCTCGGAAAAAACCGAGCGCAAGCTCTCATTTAAGAAAAAGGACGTTGAGGTAAAGAAGGAAAACGATGAATAAGGAAGGCTTTATTCAGCTCGTGACTCTTGCCGTATCGCGCGAGGCGCTGAAGCGACTGATATTCTCTCGCCCCATCAGCTCCGAGGTATCTAAAATATCGGCAAGACTCGTTCTTCACAGAGAAAGACGTATGCTCTCGGTAGAATATTCTCTGCCTGACAATACCGTATCGCAAAAAAACGTTGCGGAATGTGATATAAAAGAATTTATATCTCCTCTCTTTGACGAATACAGACAAGCTAATCTCATCACGACAGTCTCGGATGCCGAATGGAAGATGGGAAAGCGCGGCGAGGTCGTGCTGGGCGGAGATGCACTATTACGAAAGCTCAGCTCCGAGGAAGTTGGAGTCCGGCTTGCGCTTGAGACTCTTGATAAAAAGAAAAATCACGTTCTGACGGGAAAAGAGCAGTTTCTCTGTGAGCTTGGTATATCCTCGTCTGACGGAAGAGTTCACGATAAAAGGCAGGGAAAATTCAGGCAGATATGCCGCTTTTTAGAGCATATTGAGGATATATACGATAAGCTTCCGAGTGACAGAGAGATTGTTATTTACGATCTGTGTTCGGGAAAAAGCTATCTGTCGTTTGCCGTATATTATTATCTCACAGAGGTCAAGGGACGCGAGGTTTCTATGCTTTGTGTCGACCTGAAGCGCGACGTTATTCTCTGGTGCGAAGATACTGCTGCCCGACTCGGCTTTTTGGGAATGAAATTTTTGAATATGGATATATCTCTTATCGAGCCGTCGGGGACGGTGGATATGGTCATATCGCTTCACGCATGCGATATTGCTACGGATATTGTCTTAAACAATGCCGTAAGACTTGGAGCTGAGGTAATTCTCTCAACACCCTGCTGTCACAGATATCTTAAGGACAAAATCAACTCCCCCGAGCTGAAATTTATAACAGATTATCCTCATATAGCAAATAAGCTCTCCGAGGCGGCTACCGATGCGCTCAGACTTTTACGTCTGAAGGCTTTTGGATACACCGTTTCGGCACTTGAGCTTACAGACCCGGAAAACACACCGAAAAACACTCTGATTCGGGCTGTGAAAAGCAAAAGGATCTCCGATAGTGAAAAGGAAAAATTCAGAACGGAATACGAGGCGGCAAGGGCATTTCTCGTAGGGGATACTCCATACGAATTTCTATAAGGAAAATACGGATATGATTTATTATTCAAGCTGTGCCGCGGACACAGAAGAGGTCGGGCGCAAGTTAGCAGAGAGGCTAAAGGGTGATGGCATTTTACGCGCATTTATTGCCATGCGCGGAGAAATGGGTGTCGGTAAAACGGCATTTACCCGCGGATTTGCCTCCGCTTTCGGAATAAAGGGGGTAAAAAGCCCCACGTACACGATAGTCAACGAGTATGCGGGTTTAAGCTCTGTTTTTCACTTCGATATGTATAGGATAGAGAGTGAGGACGACCTTTACTCCATTGACTTTGACGGATATATGGCAAGGGACGGGTATATTATTGCCGAATGGTCGGAAAATATAGACGGATTTATCCCGAGTGATGCGATTTACGTAACAATAGAGCGCACCGACAGCGCTGACGGAAGGAAAATTATCATAGAATGAAAATACTTGCTTTTGACGGTACGGCAAAGGTTGCATCTGCTGCCGTATGTGACGGCGAGCGCGCGCTTGCCGTATATAATATCGACAACGGTCTGACGCAAAGCGAGCTGCTCTTGCCCATGGCCGAGGATATTCTGAAATCGCTGAAATTAGACTTCTCTGATATAGATGCATATGCGACCTCGGTGGGTCCCGGCTCGTTTACGGGTGTCAGAATCGGGGTATCATTGATAAAGGGGCTTGCTTTCGGAAGGGATATTCCATGCATTGAGGTTTCAACTCTTGAGGCTCTGGCCGAAAACCTTTCCGGTCTTGACGGAATCGTCGTTCCGTGCATGGACGCAAGAAGAAACCAGGTGTATAACGCGATATTTACATCAAGCGCCGAGGGAATTGAAAGAGTTACCGAGGACAGAGCTATATCGCTTGATGCACTTGCTAAGGAGCTGGCAGGTTACGGAGAAAAGAAAATATATCTCGTCGGCGACGGATACGACGTTGCTTACCGTGCCCTGACGGGTGCGGGAGTGGCAATTGAAACCACACCGAAAATTTTGATAAATGAAAACGCGCTGAGCGTAGCGCGCGTAGCGCTGAGGAAATACGAAAGAGGAGAATACGTTACCGACAAGGCTATGTCTCCCGTATATTTAAGACTTCCTCAGGCGGAGCGCGAAAGGCTTGAGCGTGAAAAAAGAAAGGTTGATACCGAGAATGGATAAAAAACATATTTATATCGGAGCAGACAGCGCGGGATTCAGACTCAAGGAAGAGGTTAAGGAGCACTTAAATTCTCTTGGTTACGAGGTAAGCGACTGCGGCTGCGACTCTGAGGCGTCATGCCATTACCCTGTTTTTGCAAAGGCTGTTTGCGAGATGGTTCAGAGTAATCTCGAAGGCTCGTACGGTATTCTTATATGCGGCACGGGCATCGGTATGTCTATGTGCGCTAATAAGCATAGGGGTATCAGGGCGGCTCTGTGCTCGGATACTTATTCTGCAAAAATGACAAGACGCCACAATGATGCAAACGTTCTGTGCATGGGTGCAAGAGTTATCGGCTCGTGTCTTGCGATAGATATCGTTGACACCTTCCTCGAAAACGAATTCGAGGGCGGAAGACACAAGACGAGAGTTGATATGATGATGGAAATATAAAAATGCATAAATTTATAGGACGGCGAACTGTAAAAGTTCCCGTCCTTTTTTGTGCAAAATAGATATAAAAAAATATATTTTTTGTAAATACTGTCAGTATGTAAAATTTTAATTTATATGATAAAATGAAATGTAAATGTATTTATTACATTTTACACAGCGCACAAGGGTTTATGGAGGTTTTTATGTATATTGGTAATTTAGAAATCAAGGATTTGCGCTTTACAAGAATGGGAACGGATATAAAAACCGTACCGACAAGCATTGAAAACGGCATTTACACATGGAGCTACGGCGTACTCTCCGACACGGGTCTTGATATACACATTGACCTCGGTAGAGAGTGCTATGTCGGCACTGTTAAGATACCGCTTCAGCCGCCTAAGGCTTCTGTATATTCTGTTGAAGTATTAAGCGAAGGAAAGATAGTCGGCAGATACGCTGCCGAGACGGGAAAGATAGTCTATGGGACGGTAACGGTAGAGGTCGGCGCAGTTGCAAAGATGCTTACCGTAAGGCTTTACTCCTCGACGGAGGAGATGGTATTCACCACGCCCGAGATAACCGCGGCTTACGAGGACGGCGCTCCGCTTCTGTGGCCCAGAGCAAAGAAAATGAACCTCGGTAAAGGTAAAGTAAAAATATCAAAAATAGTTACAGATGGCTCGGAGGATGGCGAATATGTAAAGAACTTTTTACATACAAGGCTTACCGAGCGCTTTGGCAGCTATGCTGACGAGGCGGGTGTTCCCTTAACGGTTTGCTCTAATCAGTCTGATGATTACAGCGGTGAAAGATTCACCGTGAGCGCAAGGCTCGACGGCATATGCATCACAGCTCAAAAGAGACTCACTATGCTCTATGCGGTCTCGGCGGTGCTTGACCTCTTTGACGGCGGCACTTTGCCAATTATCGAAATCGACGACAAGCCCACGAAGGAAATGCGCGGTGTGCATATCGGTATGCCGAAAAGAGAGAATATCGATTTCGTAAAGCGGCTGTTTAAGTACGTATTTCTCCCCTTAAGATACAATCAGATAATTGTTCAGTTCTGCGGCGGTGTAAGATACGACTCGCACCCCGAGATAGCAGAGGCGTATCTTGAATCAATCAGACAGTTCGAGCTGGGACTCGCTCCCAGGTTCCCTCACGATTATATGGCGTGTGAGGGCACGGTGCTTGAAAAGTCGGAGGTTGTTGATATACTCGACTGTGCAAGAGAGCTTGGATTTGAGATAATACCAGAGCTACAAACTCTCGGTCACGTTCAGTGGGTGACAAATGCACACCCCGAAATTTCAGAGCGTGAGGAAAACGACAAAATAGTTACCGATACGTCTAACGAGGACCTGCGTCCCACTAACTTCTACACACACTGCTACTGTCCATCTAACGAGAAGAGCTACGAAATAATGTTTGACCTTCTCGACGAGATAATAGAAATGGCAAAGCCGCAAAGATACGTGCATCTCGGACACGACGAGGTGTATCACCTCGGACTTTGCGAGAAGTGCAAGGGTACTCCCCACCACGTGCTTTTCGCAAACGACCTTATGAGATACTATAATTATCTTAAAAAGAGGGGTCTGAATGCTGCTATCTGGTCGGATATGCTCCAGCCTGTAACAAAATATCAGACCTATCCCGCGGTAAACCTTGTTCCAAAGGATATCCTCATGCTCGATTTCATCTGGTACTTCCACTTGAAATCGGATATTGAAGAAAACCTCTTTAACGATGGATACAAAAACGTTATGATAGGAAATCTTTATTCCTCTCACTTCCCAAGATATACACAGCGTATGAAAAATGAAAATCTGAAGGGCGGTCAGGTTTCGCTCTGGTGCGCGTTAAATGAGCGCGCCATGGCGGAAAAGGGCAAATTCTTCGACCTTCAGTATACGTCGGAGCTGCTTTGGAATCCCGAGCTTTACGAAGATGATATGCGGCTCTGCTACACGTACGTTATATCAAAGAAAATACAGCCCATGCTGCGCGACGAGCTGCGCGGTGTTTACTCACCCGCCGGATACTGTAAGACGAGAATTTCAATGCCCAAGGGCGATAAGACGGGTATCCCGTCTGCAATTCTCGACGTGTGTCCCGACACGATAAGAGCTGACGGTATCAAGATTGACGTCGGCGCGCGTTATGACAGACTCGTATTCGAGCATGCAACGCTTATGCGCGGCCTCAGAAACTCATGGAAGCCCCTTATAGTTTCAGGCAATTACACCGTTGAGTACGAGGACGGCACAAGCTGTGAAATTCCGTTAAGGTACAGCGGAAACGTACAATGGATGAAGGGAAGATACGGTATTCCTCTCTATGAAGCTAACTACCGCCATGACGGTTACATCGGAACGTGGCAATGCGACCCTGCTTACGATATTACAAACGAGCTTGGCGAGTCACTTATGATAAGCGCTCACGTATGGGAAAACCCCTGCACCGAAAAAAGAATTGTTAGCGTGTCTTATAAGGCTGACGAGGCTGATTTTGCCTGCCTTATCATTTCCGGTCTTATAGGATTTAAGAAGAGGTAATATCGTTTAGCCGTAAGATGCGAAGCAGTTTTGAAAGGAGAGATTTTTTCATAGACAAGCCAAATTTTTTGAGAAATATGTGGATATTTAAGAAAAATTCGGCGATGTATAGGAGAAAATCTATCTTTCAAAACCTTATGAGTTCGATTCCCTTACGGCTATCCACTCAGAAATATCTCCCGTGTAAAGCGGGCTAAGATGCTCTGTAATATAAAATGAAAGCTGCGCGGTGAGCAGATCTGAAAATTCCAGTATGAAGGGAAATTCAGTCTGCTCGCCGCCTTTTTTATATTCCTCCATTCCGAGAAAATATTTTCCGTCATCGGATATGTAAACGTCAGAATGTACCCTCGCGCCCACGCTCTTCAATGCCGCGGCAAAGCGCTTTAGGTCCTCAAGCCCCTCAAAGCGATAAAAGCTCTTGCTGTGAGATAACAAATCCACGTTGTCTGAGCGCGTGACGCTTCTGACAGAATCCTTCGACAGAGCGCCAAGCTTCGTTACAAAAACCTCGCACCCACCCTGGCGCATCGGATAAAACTGGATTAGGACCTTGTCTCCGTCGGGATCAAAGCCCACCTCCTCCTTCGCCTTCTCTAAAACGCGCCAAAAGGCTCTGCGATAAGCAGGAGAGCTGTAATCGCGTCCTCTGTCAAGCTTATAGGCCTGCATATCGCTCTCTGACATAACGATTTTCAGCTTCATATCTCCTATAAGTAAAAATTCCACGGCTTCCCCCATACTCTTTTTCTTTTATTATACTACTTAAAAATCCGTTTTGCTACCGGTATTTTCTGGAAAATGAAAGACAATTGTTCATTAAAATATTATTTTTTTATATATTTATAATGTTTTTTTATAAATTCACTTGTAAGTAAAACAAAAGTATGATACAATAACTAGTGGTGAGTTCGTAACCATCCTCACCGAGCCGTATGGCGAAAAAACAAAACTAAGGATAAAAAAATGAAAAAAACAAAAAATCTTACCCGCTACGTGACCCGCACGGCAATAATTGCCGCACTTTACACCACTCTTACGCTCGTTTCCTTCGCATTAGGATTATCAAGCGGTGTTATACAGCTGAGGCTGTCGGAGGCTCTGTGTCTGCTTCCCTTAATTATGCCGGAGGCTGTTTTAGGACTCTTTTTCGGTTGCTTAATATCAAATCTCATAACCGGGTGTGTAATTTGGGATATAATTTTCGGTTCGCTTGCTACGCTTATCGCGGCTGTTGCTACAAGGGCATTGGCAAAATACAACGTTCCCCTGTGGCTCAAAAGCCTGCCGACCGTATTTTCAAATGCGATTATCGTCCCTCTCGTTCTAATGTTTGCTTACGGGGCTGATGGCTCGTATCTCTTTTTCTTCACCACGGTGGGACTCGGCGAGCTTATATCGGCTACGGCGCTGGGCGCGGGATTATTCAAGTGGCTCTGCTCTAACGAATCTGTGTGCAGAGCTATGGGAATAAAAAAATAGGAACGGATGAGCGTTCCTATTTAGAGGTGCGTTTTTTTCTGTTTCTTGAAACCTTGCCGCGATACATATTACTGTAACGCAAGGGCGAGATTCCGTATGCGCGCTTGAATTTCTCTGAAAAATAGTTTGAGTCGTTGAAGCCGCACTCATAGGCAATCTCTGCAATGCTGAGCGTGTTTTTTCCCTTTAAGAGATATTCTGCCTTTTGCAATCTGACAAGGGTTATAAATTCGTTAAATCCGAAATTCGTTTCGCGCTTAAAGGTTCTGGACAAATGCTCGGGACTGATGAAATGCATATCGGCAAGCTGACCGAGAGTAATATCGGTTCTGTAATTTTCTTTAATATATCCGATAACCTCCGATATAACCTCGTCCTTGGTACGCACGGCCTTCACCGAAGAGAGATTGCGCAAAAGGATAATCAGCAAATGACGTATCAAGCCTATTATCTCATCCTCGGAAAACTCATCGGAAAGCTTATTCTCTTTCTCGATATCTTTAAGCACGGTGACAATATCCTTGGATATTGCGGGGTGGCGGTAAAGGTTTGGAAGAATATGCAGCTTTTCTCTGAAGGCGCGCGTTATTATGTTAGTGGAAAATTCTACAAGCACTCTCTCATGCTCTTTATTGGCATAGTCGGTTGAATGAATAGCTCCCGGAGGCACTATAACAAGGTCGCCCGGCACTATCTCGTAAACCTTATCGTCTATAAAATAAGTTCCGCTGCCGTTCACCATATAATATATTTCGTAAAAATCGTGAAAGTGATGCTTATGCATAGGAACAGTGCGTCCCTTAAGCCTGCTCACGCGAATCATAGAGCCTAACGTGTCTAATCCTTCAAAAATATTTTCGCCACGTGATTCCATATCGGATTCCTTTCCACTGCCTATATTAATGACTAATATTTTATAAAAGCAGTTATTACTAATATATTAACACAAAATATCAAAAAAATCAAGAAATTTAATCATTTTCTTCAAAATCAATCAAATAAATCAAGGATTTTTCCCACAATTTATGCTATAATTAAATTAAAATATATTTTCGAAAGCGAGAAATGACATGAATTTTGAAAAGAAACAGAGAACAGAGAGAATTATTCAGTTCGGCGAGGGCGGTTTCCTTCGCGGTTTCGTTGACTGGATGGTTCAGAAGGTAAATGAAAAATCGGATTTTGACGGCAGCGTCGTAGTAGTTCAGCCTATCGAATCGGGTATGTGCGATATGCTTACCGCGCAAAATTGCGTATATACTCACGTTATCCGCGGTGTTGAGGGAGTTGACAAAACCATTGTCGACGTAATCTCACGTTGCGTTAAGCCCTACGAGGACTTTGATGCATATCTTGCGCTTGCTGACCAGCCCGAGATGAGATTTGTTGTTTCTAACACCACCGAGTCCGGTATCGTATATTCTGACGAGGATAAGATTACAGATGCTCCTCCCAAGACCTTCCCTGCTAAAGTTACGCTTCTTCTGAAGAGAAGATTTGAGAAGGGACTTCCCGGCTTTATCTTCCTGCCCTGCGAGCTTATAGACAGAAACGGCGACAACCTTAAAAAGTGTGTTCTGAAATACGCTGACCTGTGGAATCTCGGCGATGACTTCAAGGTGTGGGTTGAAAAGGAAAACGTATTTACCAACACTCTCGTTGACCGTATAAACACGGGTTA
>JAZOAA010000166.1:0-14426 GCA_045595265.1 Eubacteriales bacterium | reverse complement strand
TCACCGATAAGCTTCGGGACTCTCGCCCCGTGCCACCCCAAGCATTCCCTTTCGGGAAGGTCGGGCGAACGCGTACTTTGGGGTGTTGCTCCGAGTAGGGTTTACAGCAAACCTACGTTACCGTAGGAGTGGGTGAGCTCTTACCTCGCCTTTCCATCCTTACCCGAGATGCTTTTGACGGCACAGAACACACGAACTATCGGTCGTGTTAATCGCTTTTTCCCACCTTGACATAGTTAACTATGCCCGGCGGTGTGAAAAAACAATTTCTGCACTCGTCAAAAACACCTCGGGCGGTATATTTCTGTTGCACTTTCCCGTGAGTCGCCTCAGACGGACGTTATCCGTTATCCTGCCCTGCGATGCCCGGACTTTCCTCGCCATAACACCTTTCGGCAACATATGGCGCGGCAGCCCCGCTCGGTCAACGTGTATTATACTATATTTTGCCCGATTTGTCAAGTGCCTCTGTGACCTGCGCGGCTCTTGATGACGAGCAGGTGAAGTAAATTATCTGCCTCTCCTTTGAAAGCGACTTGATGATGCTTATTGCCGCCTCGCATCTCTTGTCATCAAAGGCTGTCAGCGGATCGTCGAGTATAATGAATGGGCGCTCGTTTTCGTAAAGGGAATCAATGAGCGCAAGCCTTGCCGCAAGGTCAAAGAGGTCGCGCACACCGCGGCTGTATGCCTCTGTGGGATGAGTTTTTGCGCCCTCGCTTTTAGATACGGCGAAGCTTGTGCTCATCTCATAAGAACCGTCTTCACCCGAAATAAGCGCCGCGTATTTTTCAAATCCCGCCTTGGTTTTGCCGAGATATTTTGCGGTCATGGAGTCCTTCGCCTCACCTAGAAATTTTTCGGTAAGTCTTACGGTCTCAAGGTTTTCATTATACGTGTCATATAGGTCTAAAAGTTCTGATCTCCGAGCCGTCAGCTCGTCAAGCAAATCAAACGCATCCTCGTCCTCGCGGCACTGACGCTGTGCGAGGGTGATATCCTGCGAGGTCTGACGGATTTTTTCGCTGACAAGCGCGGCTCTCTCGTTTATTTGCTCGGTGCTTCTTACACTCGCGCCGTCGCCCTCGCCTATCAGCTGCTTTGAAGAAATATTTGTGATGTCCTTCCTTCTCGTTACAATATCCTCGCAAAGCTTTGAGTATTCCAAAATCAGAACCCGCATTTTAGAAAGCGGCTCGTCACCAAGAGGCTCAAATCTTGCGATAAATGAATTTATCTCGTTTTCAAGAGCCGTAATGCGGTTTTTAGAATTTTCTCTGCTTTGCGCCTTGTATCTCTCAACGGCACAAAGCTCGGTATAGCGCCTGTATTTTTCGAGTATTCTTGCCGCCGATGCGATAATATCGCCCTCGTCCTCGTTAAAATCTCTTACGAGACCGCGGAGAATATCGCTCTCGGAGTCAACTGCGGCACTTTCATCACTTAATAACGCGAGCATTTCACGGAGAGCAGACTCGGGATTTTCTGAATCAAAGCTGCCGTCCTTGCTTACCGACGAAAGAAATCTTACGGCCTCAGCCCTTCTTCTCTCGGCATCTTTTTTAGCGCCGAGTGTATTTTTGATAGCCGACAGTATTATAACCGCAGCACCCACGGCACTTATCAATAGTAAAAGAGGAGTGATAAATGCACAAGCAGCACCGATTAAAATAAGTGCCGCGCCAAAGCACATAGGTAAATAATTTTTCTTCTCTTTCTTTGTGTAGTTATCAAGCGTACCCTTTACCTCTTCGTAAGACGGAAGACGTTTAGAGAAAATCTCGCTTTTTCGCTTTTTCTCGGCTGCTGTATCGGGATTTTTTTCGCGCTCCAGCACTGCCGCCAGACGCTCTGTTTTCTCAGGGATATCCTCACCGCTAAATATACCGTTAAGGCTTACAAATTCTTCGCTTTCCTCATTTTTCAGTCCCTCGCGAAGTCCCGCCACCTCGCTAGATTTATATAATACTATATCAAGCTCCTCTTGCGTGGGAGGATTGCCCTTGAATATTTTCAGTATCTCCTCGCGCCTTGCCTCCGCTTTTTCAAGGCGGACGTTCATATCGCGAAGAGCATCCTTATAGCTCTCCTCGGCAACCTTCACGGCGGCGCGCTCGCGCTCCTCCGAGAGCAGTCTTTCTTCAAGGCGTAGCTGATGCAGCACCTGTGATAATTCGGCTATTCTTTTTTCGGCTTCCTTGACTCTTTCTCCCGCCAGGGTTGAGACGGCAATTTTTTCGTCAAGCGCGCTGATTTTCGCCTTGATTTCGGAAATCTCGCCCGAGCCGCCCTTCTTGTAGTAGAATTTTCTCTGCGTGTCGAGCAGCTTCAGCGCCTCGTCCATAACTCCGATGTCGCCGTCACAGCCGACAAGGTCGGATAGCTTTGCCGATATGGTCTTGTTATCGCTCTTCGGACTTAAAGATTTTTCCGAAAGAAATACCGTTCTCTCAAATCCGTCTGCATCAATGGCAAAAAGCTCTTCACCTAGATTTTTGGTAAAATCAGAGCTTTCTCTTCCAAGCTCGGTATCGAAGAGTGCAAACGTGTCGTCAGATGCCTTACTGCCAAAGCTTCTTTCCACCCTGTAAATTTTTCCGCCCGCCTCGAAGGTCAGCGAGCCGCCAAAGGCGCCGCCCTGCCATGGCATATAACGCTTTCGGTCATTTTCGTCAAGGCTTACCTTCTTTGTATCCGTCATGCCGAAAAGCATAACCTTAATAAAAACGGAAAGAGTGGTCTTACCGCTGCCGTTGTCACCAAGTATGCAGTTAAGCCCGTCGGAAAAGTCTACCTTCATCTTTGAGAGCTTGCCGAAATTTTCTATATAACATTCTATAAGCTTCATTTTATTTCCTATCTGTCATAAATATTTTCACCCATAAGCGCGTAAATTCCGCAGGCGATAACTCTTTCCTTCTGCTCGTCGGAAAGCGAGCCGTCAGAAGTTACGAGCCTTATAAATTCGCCCTTTAGCGAGCGGTCGTTTCGGTAGCTTTCGGGGTCTATTTCAATTTTCGAGCTATCCTTAACCTCGGTATAGTAAAATCTGTTTTCAAATTTAGCCCGAAGAGCCTCGGTGTCCTTCCATAGTCCTACCGGATATCTTCCGACAAGCTCTATTCTTACAATGTCGGAGGAGCTGATGCCGAGGAGCGCCTTTTCCGCTCTTGAGGCAATATCTGCCGCGTCGGCAGCACCGCTGATATCAACGGTAACTATTCTCATTTGCCTTTTTGCAAAGCTGACGAAGGTATGCGATAATGATGGCTCGGTGTCTATAATCACGTATCCCATATCCCCGCATTCGTCAAAACCGCGTCCCTCAGGACAGCCGCAATATACAGCGCACGTGCCACCGTCAAGCGCCTCTGCCGAGTATTTATGATAGTGACCGAGTGCCAGGTAGTCAATGCCTCTGTTCTCCGCATCGCGACGTCCGATAACGTCGGGAAATGCCGAACGGTCGCGCAGCTCACCGTGAAGCACCACGATATTTTTCGTATCATTGTTAAGACAAAGAGAGTCAAACATGTTTTCCTCGCACCTGCTCCTGCCCGCAACGGTAAGTCCGTCTGATGCAAAGTAGGTCCACTCATCTCCGAATATAAGCAGGTTTTCGGGTAGGTCGGACATAGATGCAAGCACGTCACCCTCGTGGTTTCCGTTGAGGTAAAAGAAGGTGATGGAGGGGTAGCGGCTTATAACGCTTATAACCGTGTCGAGCGCCTTTTTTGAAACGTTCTCGGAGTCGAAAAGGTCGCCCGCTATTATCATAGCCTGACATCCTTGTAAGGCGGCTTCCTTTGCCAGATTTTCAAGCGAGAGCATCAGCTCTCTTTTTCTCTCCCTTACCTTTATGGCTGGCAGCCTTGAGTTCATAGGCGAATCTATATGTATGTCCGATGTGTGTAATATTTTCATGGGTATAATGATTCCTTTCTGAAGCTATTCGGCACTGTCGCGCACAACTGATGCGCGGTACTCGCTTGGCGGTATGCCGAATTTTTGCGAAAACACCTTAGAAAAATAAGATTGGTCAGAAAATCCCGTGTCCTGCGCAATCTCGTTTATAGTCTTTTCGCCCTTTGTTAAAAGATGCTTCGCCTTTTCGAGACGCAGCTCTGTGACGTATGAATTTACCGTCGTGCCGTACCTTTTTTTGAAGGTTGTGAGCAGGGTGGATTTTGAGCATCCGAGATGCGCGCACACCTCTGCAATAGTGAATTTTTTACTCATATTTTCCCCGATATACCGCTTTGCCATTTCAGCAACCGTGGGCTTCGGTGTAGATATCGCGTTGGATAGAGTCAAATACTGCGCGCATATGGTCATTATCTTAACGTACGAGCGCACCATATCCTTGTCCACCGTTTTGACGTGGCTCACAGCCTCATCGCTTGCCGCCTCACCGATAAGCTCAAGAAGGCACTCTCTTGCTACGTCGATGTCCTCTTTTTCCGTAGCAACCTGTCCCATCATCAAAAATCCGGTAAGAGTGCCGAAGTTGTATAACGGACTCACAGCCTCGGTCAGTCCGAACGGGCATTTATATATGTGTGTCGCCTTTTTTTCAAGCGCGGTAATGCACGCCTCTCTGTCACAGACGGCGCACCTTTGCCTTTCCGTATCGGACTTTTTTACCGCCTTGCAGTATGCGGTCTGGTCCGCGGGATAGGCGGCTATTTCACCGTAATCCACGTCGTGCAGAGATACTCTGAATCCCGTTATTTTGTTCAGCTCTTCAAGAACCGATACTATCTCTTGCTTATTCATAAACGCGACCGTCCTTTCAAGTCGGGCAGAAAAAGGCCCTGAAATGCGTATAAAGCTTTGATTATTGACACCCGATTTGTAAAAAAGAATTAAGAAAATTGTGCTATTCTACAAAAATATTATACTATTTTCCCTTGCAATTGTCAAGAGAATGTTATATAATAATAAGGTAAAACTAAAATTAGGATAAAAATATGGAATATTGTATAGGCGTAGACCTTGGCGGAACAAACATTGCTGCCGGCATAGTTGACTTAAGCGCAAAATCAATAGTTCGTAAAGCAAGTATAAAAACAAACGCTCCCCGTCCGTGCAAGGCTATCTCCGCGGATATCGTAAGGCTTTGCAAGGATATTTGCAGGGAAGAGGGACTCTCGCTTTCGGATATGAAGTGGCTCGGTGTCGCAACTCCCGGAATAGTTAAGAACGGAGTAGTAATCACCGCAAGCAACCTCGGCTGGAACAATGATAATCTTTCCGATGTGCTCGGCTCCATGACGGGACTTCCCGTTTTCGTCGCTAACGATGCCAACTGTGCGGCTTATGCCGAGGCTATGTGGGGTGTTGGAGAGGGAGAAAATTCCCTGGTTATCATAACTCTCGGAACAGGCGTTGGCGGCGGTATCGTCATAGATGGTAAAATCTGGGAAGGCATGAACGGCTTTGCGGCAGAGATAGGACATATGGTCATCGACGCGGGCGGAATAAACTGCTCATGCGGTAAGCGCGGCTGCTTTGAGGCTTACAGCTCGGCGCGCGCTCTGGTTGCTGAAACGCGCAGAATGATGACGCTGTACCGCGACAGCCTTATGTGGAAGCTTTGCCGAGGGGATATAATGCGCGTCAGCGGAATAACTCCGTTTAAGGCGGCGGCTGCGGGCGATGCTGCGGCTCGTGCGGTTATTGACGATTACGTAAAATATCTTGCCGTTGGCGTTTCCAACGTAATAAACATTTTCCAGCCGGCTGTGGTGTGCATAGGCGGCGGAGTCTCGGGTGAGGGTGAAAATCTTATGCGTCCTCTGCGCGAGCAAATATCGCGAATATCCTTTGGCACGGCAATAGGCAGAACGCGCGTCTGCGTTGCGAAATATATGAATGATGCGGGCATTATCGGCAGCGCATTGTTAGGAAAATAAGAAAGGAATTTTGACATGGCAGAAAAGATTCGTAGCATAATAGAAAATTTCAGAGTAGAGGGTGAGCTTGTCTCCGCCGTTCCTTACGGCAGCGGCCACATTAATAACACAAAGTACGTAGTTGTTAATCAGAACGGAAAAAATAAAGAATACATTCTTCAGAAGATAAATAAGAACGTATTCAAGGATCCCGCGAAGCTTATGGAGAACTACACCTCCGTTACCGAGTTTCTCCGTAAAAATATTATAGCAAACGGCGGCGACCCCGACAGAGAAACCATCAACGTTGTTAAGACTCTTGCGGGTGAGAACTTTTATCTTGACGAGGAGGGCGAATACTGGCGCCTTATCCTCTTCGTAACGGACAGCCTTAGCTTTGATAAGGTAGAGCGCCCCGAGCAGTTCTACGACAGCGCGGTTGCCTTCGGTAACTTCCAGTACCTTCTTCGTGAATATCCAGCAGAGACTCTTTTTGAAACCATAGTTAATTTCCATAACACCCCCGTAAGATTTTCAAATCTTATGGCGGCTGTTGATGCCGACAAGTGCGCAAGACTTTCCGAGGTTACCTCCGAGGTTGAGTTCTGCAAGGAGAGAGAAGAGTTTGCGGCAACGCTTGAGCGTGCAAGAGAGGCTGGCAACCTTCCCCTCAGAGTTACCCACAATGACACAAAGCTTAATAATATCCTCTTTGATAAAGCTAGCGGCAAGCCCATTTGCGTTATCGACCTTGACACCATTATGCCCGGATATTCGGTAAACGACTTTGGCGATTCTATAAGATTCGGAGCTACGACGGCTCTTGAGGACGAGGCAGACCTTACTAAAGTAAACTTTGATATTTCTCTCTATGAGCTGTATGTCAAGGGCTTTATCGAGGGAGCGAAGGGCGGTCTTACACAGTGTGAGCTTGACCTCCTTCCCATAGGAGCTATCATGATGACCTTTGAGTGCGGTATGAGATTCCTTACCGACTATCTCGAGGGCGATACATATTTCAGAACCTCCCGTCCCGGACACAACCTCGACAGAGCGAGAAACCAGTTCAAGCTCGTGTCCGATATGGAGAAAAAGCTTCCCGAAATGCGTGAAATTGTAAAGAAATATTCGCAAATTTAAGCAAAACGCTTTATGGTGTATTGTTGAGGCATAATTTTACTCTCATTAATCAAAAATAAATATACGGTCCGATCGCTCCTACGGCTGACCGGGCCGTATTCGTTGAAAGAGATTACGTTTATGGATAATAAAAATCAAGCAAGAGCAAAGCTCGGCTCGCGCCTAGGCTTTATTCTATTAAGTGCGGGGTGCGCCATCGGAGTCGGCAACGTATGGAAATTTCCCTGGATGGTAGGCCAGTACGGCGGAGGAATTTTCGTTCTGATATATCTTCTTTTCCTTATAGTAATGGGCGTTCCCGTAATGACTATGGAGTTTTCGCTCGGTCGAGCGAGTAAAAGAAGTCCCGTATGTATGTACGACGAGCTTCCCGGAAAGCCTGCGTTTCGCGCTCACGGCTGGGCAGCTTATATAGGAATGTACGTTCTGATGTCGTTCTATACCGTGGTTTCGGGCTGGATGCTTTATTACTTCTGGAATACCGCATCGGGCAGCTTTGAGGCCATGGGCGATAACGTCGGTAAGTCGTTTGAAAATATGCTTTCAGACCCGATATCTATGACGGTTTGCATGGTTATCGTTGTTGTTATAGGCTTCCTTGTAAATTCCTTCGGGGTAGAGAAGGGACTTGAACGTGTCACCAAAGTAATGATGATAGCACTTCTCTTGCTTATGCTGGTTCTGGCTGTATATTGCTGTACGCTTGAGGGGGCAGGCGAGGGACTTAAATTCTACCTTGTACCCGACGTCGACAAAATGCTTGATGCCGGAATTATTAACGTAATTTCCGGCGCGATGCTCCAGGCTCTGTTCACGCTTTCTCTCGGTATGGGAGCTATGGCGATATTCGGCAGCTACATCGGCAGAGAGCGCTCACTACTCGGCGAGTCGGTAAACGTAGCGTTTCTCGATACCTTTGTTGCCCTGGTTGCAGGCTTTATCATTTTCCCCGCTTGCTATACCTACTCTGACGGAGTAACCACAAACGGCCCCGGGCTTATATTCTCGGTCCTTCCGTCAATCTTTAATAATATGCCTCTCGGCAGACTTTTGGGCAGCTTATTCTTCGTATTTATGTCATTTGCCGCGCTTTCTACTATTCTCACGGTTTTCGAGGGTATAATTGCGTGTGCTATGGAAAAATTCGGCTGGTCGAGAAAAAAGTCGTGCCTGATTAACGGAATTATATTACTTCTCTCTTCCATTCCCTGTGTTCTCGGCTTCAATCTTTTATCGGGCTTCGCCCCTCTTGGCAAGCAGATTTTGGATTGGGAGGACTTCCTTGTAAGCAATCTTTTGCTTCCCCTCGGCTCTCTTACCTTCGTTATCTACTGCACTAATAAAAAAATCGGCTGGGGCTTTGATAACTTTGCCGAAGAGGCTAATAACGGAGAAGGCCTTAAGGTAAAGCGCTGGATGTACGGATATATGAAATACGTGCTTCCCGTAATTATGCTGATAATTTTCGTATTTGGACTTATGTCATTTTTCGGAATAAAGCTTTAATATAATAAAACTCAAAAAATAAGTACGGCTCTGCTTTTGCATGAGCCGTACTCGCTTTTATATAATGTTTTCTAACTTTCGTTTACAATTTTCGGTAGTTTTTTCTTCGCTTTTTTGTTGCATTAACAAAATTGCACCCCATACGATACAGTATACCAGGGCTGCAACGAGGATAAATCCGAAAAGATATACCATGAGAAATACGGGGTAGGGAAGTATAGGGTACAGGTCGCACAGAATCGGCAGAGTGCAATCAAAATACGGACTGATATAGAACATATTGAACGTGTCGGTTGCGCCGCTTGCCGACAGCATATGATATCCTACTTCATTCATAACGAATGCTATCGCTAAAATTGATATAAAAACGGGAACGCCCCTAAGGAAAAATCTAACCGACAGCTTTTCTCTGTTCCTTACCGCCAAGAACACGCCGATAACCACCTGCAAGCCGTGATGTATCATGGTCTGAAGATTGACGCCGAGCGTTGAGCAAAAAACGTCGTTTGGATAAATCGTGACCGCAAGTCCCGCAAATAGCGAAAAGCTTGCGAGAAAGGCAACGAATCCGCCCCTTATCCTTCCGTCCGGTAAAAATATAACGAAGGGCAGGGTGTATAACGGCGACGAACAGAACTGAAACGGAAATTTATACCAAGGATAGCTCCATTCAAATCCGTCGGGCGAGGAGTCGAACGAGAAGCAGAGCTGATGATATATTTCTCCGATTACCATGACCGCCCAAATAATGAATAGTGTTTTTCTGAACGTTTTGTCAGGTGCGTTTTTCAGGCGCACACACAAAACAACGCTCGCCAAAATCACCAAAAGAATCATTATTATGTGAAAAGCTCCGTAGTTTTTCGGCGCATCGGCGATCTGATAGTCAAGCACCTGCATTATCTCGTTTATCATACTCAAACCTTCTCCGTGATAAATTTTATATTAAAATTATATCATCGAGAATATCTCAGAGCAATATGATGAGCCTTGTTTTAAGAATAATTAATAAAGGAAGAAAATTACACGCCTTCCCGTTTTTCTTCGGCTTTTTCCTTCTCGCGCCTTGCATTTAGCGCGTCTCTAAACTCTTGCGCGCCTTCCTTGAGTCTGTCATCGACTCCGCTCAGAGCAATAAGCGTCTGTGACGGAACGTAAAACAGCCACGCAAGGTTAAAGGGCGGATTTGCAAGCCACTTCAGAAGTGAGCGCTTCGGAAGAGATAAATACGAATTGTCCATAACGGACAGTCCTATCAGCGCATCACACATCGAGAACAGAAGCAACCCTATCGCAAATGCGGCAGATCGCCTCCTTTGCATAAAAGCCACGGCAATATTCATCAAAAGGTTGGCAAAATAAAACATTGAAACAAGGCTGAGAGCGTCAGCACCATCGCCGAGAACTATTACGGTCAGCGTAAGAGTTAGGGATACAAAAGTAAGCCGCGTCAAGACATGCGTCAGCTTTTTCTTTGTTTGTCTGCTGTAAAGACGTAAAAAGTAGCATATCTGAGTCGCGGAGAAGAAAATCATAGCTAAAAGCTTATTTCCGCCCAGCACCACCAAGAAGAAATCAGCGCAAACGGTGAATATAAGCGCCAAAGAGAGAAGAACGCTGTCCTGCTTTTTTTCAAAAAATACAAGTGTAAATAGACAGGCTGAAGCAACAGAGGCAAACGATACCGCAGTGCCAAGAGGGCCGCTTGTGATTTGAACAAGGGAGGTCAGTATTGACTCTAACAGAATAAATGCGGCAGATATCATAAAAATCAGTCTTTTGCTTTTTTGCATATGCGGTCTCACCTTGTCGCGTTTTGTAATATAATACGTCGATTATAGCACCTCTGTCACATATTGGCAAGCTCTTCGCATCAAAATTTATCAAATGTTAAACAACAGTTAAAAAAGCCGAAACAAAATCCTTTTTACACCTCATCACCATACATAGCCCCGCACCCCAGCCATGCTTCAATCTGCATGAGTCTGTTGTATTTCGCGGTTCTCTCGCTTCTTGCGGGAGCGCCGGTTTTGATGAACGGCGCGTTGGTCGCTACTGCCAAATCGGCAATAAACGTGTCCTCGGTTTCACCCGAGCGGTGCGAAATTATAAAGCGATATCCCGCGCGCCTTGCAATATCTATAACGCTTAGGGTTTCCGTAAGAGTTCCTATCTGATTTGGCTTTATCAATATAGCATTGGCCCAGCCTTCTTTTATTCCTTCGTTAAGCCGTTCCCTGTTTGTTACGAATAAGTCGTCGCCAACGCTCATTATTCTGTCACCGAGCCGCTTCGTAAGCTCGCAAAAGCCCTCGCCGTCGTCCTCCGAAAGACCGTCCTCTATTGATATTATGGGATAGCTGTTCACAAGTCTTTCATAGTATTCGATAAGATGCTCGGCACTTGTTTTTCTCGCATTTTTGGGCATTACGTAGCTGCCGCCCTTATACCATTCGCTAGACGCTACGTCCAGGGCAATTTTTATATCCTCTGTGTTATGCCCCGAGCTTACTATCGCCTCGGTGATAAGCTCCAGAGCCTCCTCGTCGCAGCGAAGGTCAGGGGCAAATCCGCCCTCATCACCAAGAGCGGTTGATAAGCCACGCTTTTTTAATAAGCCGCAGAGCGTGTGATAGACCTCAACCGACGCCCTCACACCTTCGGAAAGCGCGGTATATCCCGAGGGAACTATCATAAATTCCTGAATTTCCACGTTGTTTTTTGCGTGTGCGCCGCCGTTCAGAATGTTAAGCATTGGAACGGGCAATCGCCTTGCCTGCGCACCGCCAAGATATCGGTACAGAGGAACGTCGAGACTCGCCGCCATGGCTCTCGCGGTGGCAAGCGACACCGCCAGGGTAGAGTTAGCGCCGAGCCGCTCCTTTGTTTTGGTGCCGTCAAGGTCAATCATTGCGTGGTCGATAGCCGATTGCATAATAGCGGATTTTCCTTGAAGGGCGGGGGCTATGACTTCCTTGACTATTCTCGCTGCGCCATGCACTCCCTTGCCGAAATATCGCTCCATATGCGTATCTCTCAGCTCGGTTGCTTCATATTTACCAGTAGATGCGCCCGAAGGCACTGATGCTGTCCCGAGGCTTCCGTCCTCCAGCATAACAGTAGCTTCAAGCGTTGGATTTCCGCGGGAATCAAGTATCTCGCGTGCCGTGATGTTCAGTATGTTGTGATTTGAATTAACCATAAAAAGCTTTCCTTCGTTTTTTCTTTATTATAGCCGCAAAAGATGGAGCTTATACCGACAAAGAGGCTCTTCACGATAGAAAGAAGCCTCTTTTTGAATTTTATTTATTAAATAACTCTTTGACCTTTGGCGGTATATCCACGTAGGTGTAAAGAGAACCGAGGCAGAAGAGGGCTGTGCCGTTTTCCTTTGCGTAAGACGCACCGCGAGTGAGAGCATCATCAATTCCCGCGGTAGCCACGGCATCTATACCGCAGCTTACAAGGGTGTCGCGATATTCCTCTGCCGAAAGCGCGCGGGGATTATCTGGTGTTATAGTGAAGGCAGCAGCGGCAACCTCTGATAAGGTCTTTGCTATTTTTTCGTAATCCTTATCCTTCAGCACACCCGTAAGAACGGCAACTCTTTTGTCCCCAAAGTACACCTTGATGCTGTCAACAGCCGCCCTTATTCCCTCGGGGTTGTGCGCGCCGTCGAAAATTATCAGAGGCGACCTTGAAATTATCTCAAACCTCGCAGGCCACCTAGCCGACAAAAGTCCTTGTTTTACGGCAGAGTAGTCTATATTATACCCTCTTTCCTTGAGTATATTTATAGCCTCTAAAACAAGCGCCGCGTTTCTCGGCTGATATAGCCCTAGGAGCGAAATCTTGACATTTTGTAAATCTTTGTAGTCAAAATCCGTACCTGACAGGGTTGTTTCGCTAATCTTTATGCTCTTGTAGTCGGGGGTGTATAGCGCGCATTTTTTCATATTTGCCGCATCGCTTATAACCCTCGCAGCGCTCGCGTCCTCGCCGCCGAAAAGCACAGGTACACCCTGCTTGATTATACCCGCCTTTTCTCCTGCGATTTTCTCCACCGTGTCACCGAGAAACGCCGTGTGGTCGAGCGATATACCGGTAATAACCGAGAGGTCGGGCGTGTCGATAATATTCGTTGAGTCAAGCCTTCCGCCCATTCCGCACTCAAGCACCACGACATCGCACCCGCGCCTTTTGAAAAACTCAAACGCAATAGCGGTTATAAGCTCAAATTCGGTAGGCTTGTCTTTCATAGAGTCAGCTATCGGGCGGACGTGCTCGGTAATCTCTGCAAGCTCGTTATCGGTAATATCCTCGCCACTCACTCTCATTCTTTCGTTAAAGCGGTTGATGTAAGGAGAGGTGTAAAGACCGACCCGGTATCCCGCGGCGCAAAGAACAGACGAAAGCATTGAGCAAAACGAGCCCTTGCCGTTAGTACCCGCAACGTGAATAAATTTTAACTCCTTTTGCGGATTTCCAAGCCTCTCGCACAGCTCAAAGGTGCGCTCAAGTCCGGGCTTGCAGAAGGTCCAGCTTATTCCGTGTATATATTCAAGTGCTTCATCGTAGGTCATTTTTGTTTTCCTCTTGTTTGCCGAGGCGCATAAGCCTTGCGCCGATTTCCTTGTTTTTCATAATTGCCGACAGCAAAGCCGCCTCAATAGCTCCTACTATAACATAGTTCAAAAGCCGCCACAGCATCAGCATCCACACGGGCATATCGTAAAATACCGCCAGTCCAAACGTCTTTATCAGCACCGAGCCGAAAAGATGTGAGACAACAACCGTTAAAGCTATCGCAAGCCCGTCTTTTAATCTGATTTTTTTGAATAGGTGGTAGGCAATTCCCGAGCACGCGCCGATAACCGCAGCACCGATGGTTACTATCGGATTTATCGCATATCCGACCATAAGGCAGCCTATAAGGTCTGCCACAACCCCCACAAGAACAGCAGATATAGGCCCGAAGGCAATTCCCGCAAGTATTATGGGCAGATTTTCAAACGAAAATCTTAAAATGTCACCGCCTCTGATAGCGAGAAACTTGCCCGCCACAATGCTTATCGCAACCAGCATTGCAAGCATTGCCGTAACCTGAAGCGCCTGATTTTTTTGTTTTTTCATAAAAATACCTCCATAATACAGATTTACATCTCTGTACCATGAAGGCAAAACGTCTTTTTAGGTAACAGTGGGATGCGAAGGACACACCGCAGGCAAAATTTAGCCATTCGTCCGCGCGACAACTCCCCGTCCGCCCGGCACTAAACGCGTATCCGTCTACTCTGTTTTTAATGTATGAAATAAGTATAGCACAACAAACCGTTTATTTCAAGTATAAATCCAAAAAAAGTTGACACTCATATTATTTTGTGTTATAATGTATCCGTATTATTATTTTTACTTATTGTTGGAGGACCTTTTTATGTTTGATTTAATCGAGGATTTATGGGAAAAGGATGGAGTAGCAGGTGTAATTGTGAAAATAATATTATGCGTCCTTGGTGTTGTCATTGTTTTACCGCTTGCCGCTGTGGCTTTATTCATCGTTTGGATGATGTTTGTAGCAATTGTTCAAAATGCAACGGAAGATTACGACTTTGGAAAGTGGTCTTATGAAGTTAACGATATGGACGATTGGGAAAAGCTGCAAGAGGGCGACGGTAATTTCTTTGCAGGAAATATTAATTCTCTTTTCCACAAAGATATAAAGCTTATGTGCGACCTTGATTTTTCAGGCAAGGAATATCAGAGTCTGAACTGTGACGGATTTCCCTTTGACGGCAACGGTCATTCTATCAAGAACGTAAACGTTACCGTTGTGGAGTCGGGGTTTGCTTTGTTACAAAATTACGATGGAGAGCTTAAAAATCTAAC
>JAZOAA010000165.1:0-9081 GCA_045595265.1 Eubacteriales bacterium | reverse complement strand
CCGCATTTCGTGCGTCAATGATATACCAAGTCTGCGACTTGGATAAAAAAAGTCGTATCCTATTGATACGACTTTTTTGGAGCGGATTACGGGGCTCGAACCCGCCACCTCCACCTTGGCAAGGTGGCGCTCTACCAAATGAGCTAAATCCGCGGATATGGTGCCTCCGGTCGGAATCGAACCAACGACACGGGGATTTTCAGTCCCCTGCTCTACCAACTGAGCTACAGAGGCATACGGAATGGCGACTCGGATGGGGCTCGAACCCACGACCTCTAGCGTGACAGGCTAGCGCTCTAACCAACTGAGCTACCAAGCCATTTCCGTAAAAAATCTCGCTTTGCGAGATTTGGTGGAAAGTACAGATGGGCAAAAGTGCTTCGCACTTTCCGCAGAAGCTCGCTTCTGCACGCCGCCCTCTATATCCTTCTTGGTGGAAAGTACAGGGCTCGAACCTGTGACCCTCTGCTTGTAAGGCAGATGCTCTCCCAACTGAGCTAACCTTCCGTTTCGTGCTTTAATATTATAGCAAACCATTTCTGTTTTGTCAATAGGTTTTTCAAAAAAATATTAAAAAAATAAAAAAATTCCCAAAAAGCCGGTATTGCATCAGCCAAATTGGGAATTTTTAGCAAAATTAGATGGATTCTATCGCGAAAATTACAAAATCTTCCTTCTCAATCTCCTCGGCTATGACCTCGGGAGTTGTAGAAAAGCTCTTGTTATACACGTTTACCTCTACGCCTACGTTGCCGGCCTTGCCGCTGCGGGGCGCGGTTATCTGCATATCGCTCACGCGCCACTTCCGGTGAAGAATGTCAATCGTACGGCGTACGTCAGCGTCGGATTTTATCTCAATATACATTCCGAAGCGTCTGTATTTTCTATTCAGCCTGCTCTCAAGCCTTGAAATCACGGTTATCGTTATCATCGCGCAAATGAAGGTTATCAGCGCGCCCTCGTAGAAGCCCGCGCCGAGCGCAAGTCCGACAGCGCCCGCGCACCACAGACCCGCCGCGGTTGTAAGACCTGTTATCTGGAAGCGTCCCTTAATAAGTATCGTGCCTACACCTAAGAAACCTATACCAGAAACGACCTGCGCCGCAATACGAAGGGGGTCTCCCGAATAATCAAGCACCTGCGACGAATAAAATCCAATCATAGTAGCAAGCGTTGCACCAAGACAAACGAGAATATGCGTTCTCATACCTGCGGCGCGTCCCTGCTTTCCTCTCTCTATACCGATAGTACCGCCGATAATCATAGCCAGCGCCAAGCGTATAGCAACGGTTATCACGTTAAAATCACGCAAAAAATCCATTATTTTCTCAATTATTTCCAAAGCTCTACCATCCTTTCATATTAGTACTATGTATTTTATCACTTTTTCGCCACAAAGTCAAGTATACGAACGGCTAAAATTGCGTCAAGCTGTTTGGTACTTTTTTACAAAATCGGTTAAGTAGTGAACAAATTATGAAAAAAATATTGACATAAATAAAAGCGGATGCTATAATTTTATTGTAGTATACTACAATAACTATTAAAAGGAGAAAAACAATGCCTCAGTTCAATTTACCCAGAAGAACCGTATCTATGGTTCAGCTGTGGGCGAGCGTTTTGCTTATCGTGCTTGCGTTCATCTTCAGCTTCATGCCCATCATCACCTTCAAGACTCTTGATAACGCAGGTGAAATCAATGCTATGATCGAGTCATTCGCGCCCGACGCAGACTTCGAAATTCCAGAGGAAGTTGAAATTTCATCTCCCAAGCTTATCAGCACCATAGCTCTTATCACTAACATAATCGGCACGGCTACCGCCGAGGGCGGAGCAGATCCCGATAAGGCTGCCGAGCTTGAGGATTATCTCAAGAGCGAGAGCGGTCAGCAGGACGTTGTTACTGCGGTGTGCGTTGTTCTCACTCTGACAAAGACCTTTAACTTCGAAGGTCAGTCCGATGCACTTTCTCTTATTCTTAACGTAGTTATCGGTCTTATCGGACTTCTTGCAGTTCTTATCTGCACGATAATTCTGCCGATAATCCTGCTCTTCAACCTCATCGTTGCGCTTATCAAGGTGGCAAAGGGCGCAAAGGAACCCGAGGAAGTAAGCGCGGCAGTTGGCGCAAGACTTCCCGGCCTTCTTTCCCTTCCCCTTACGATAATGCTCTTCCAGTGCGTAGTTCCCGACATGAGTCAGGGCTGGGGCATTATTGCTCTGTGCGTAACGTGCGTAATTTCCGTTCTCGTAAACTTCGTTTGTTCAAGACTTCGTGAATATCCTCCGAAGCAGTTCGTTTACCTCAACGTTCTCCAGGGTCCTGCTCTCGTAGGTATCGTCGGTTTCCTTATCTTCTTCTTCAATATAATCAAGACCGGCATTTTCACAAGCTTCACCTCCGGTAAGTTCACCATGTACTTTGCCGAGGTTCTCGTAGCTCAGAAGATGGGCGCAACCGTAAACAACGCTTACATAATCGACGGTGTGCTTATGCTCGTATACCTTTGCGTAATGCTCAGCTGTGTTTCTTATCTTGACAAGGCTGCAAGACGTCTTTCCTGTACCGTCAAGAACGAGAAGCCCCGCGGACTTATCGGAATGTTCGTTCCCGCAAAGGCAAGCGACAACAATCTCGTGCTCGCTCTGTTTATGATTCTTACATACGTTGCTCCCACCGTTGTTGCAGGCTCCAAGCACTTCTATAACGACGTAACCTCCACCGCGGCAGAGGGCGACGCAAGCTTCCTTAATCTCACCGACGCAGGCAGCGAGGCGCTCACTATGGCTCTTGTCGGTATCATCATCATGGTGGCAGCCGAGATTGCCGTTGTGGTTCTCAAGAATGTATTCTGCAAGGACCTTGCAGCTCACGAAAAGGAAGCGCTCCTTACAGGTCACGCTATGACCAGCGAGGAAAGACTCGAAGAGGCGAAGAAAATCATAGCCGAGTCCGAAGCAGCAGCCCCCGCAGCTGAAGCCGTAGCAGAGGAAGCTCCCGCTGTTGAGGAAGCTCCAGCTGTTGAGGAAGCTCCAGCTGTCGAGGAAGCCGCAGCAGAAGAGGCTGCCAATGAAGAAGCTCCCGCAGAGGAAGCTCCCGCAGAAGAGGCAGTAGCAGCAAAAGAAACCGCTGAATAATTCATCTGACAAAAAGTTTGCCCGAGTGCAAAAATGCACTCGGGCTTTTTGTAAAAGGACACGCAAAATGCGTGTCCTTAATTATTTCGGTTCTGAAATCAGATAACTCTGACCTTAATAACTCCCTCGATAGCTTCGAGCTTGGGAATGATTTTGTCAGGTACGTCGACCTTAATTTCAACTATGGTGTAAGCGTAATCGCCCTTCGAGCCGTTAGAGAAGTTCTCGATATTGATACCCTCGCCCGAAACGATGCCCGTTATCTGCGAAAGGACGTTTGCGATATTCTTGTGGCAGAGGCATATGCGCTTGTCACCCGTGTGAGGAATAGAAACTGCGGGATAGTTTACCGAGTTTTTAATATTTCCGGTTCTTAAGAAGTCGTCAAGCTCGTGCGCCGCCATAACCGCGCAGTTGTCCTCGCTCTCGGCAGTAGATGCGCCAAGGTGGGGAATGTTGACTACGTTCTTCATATTTACGGTATCGGGAGTCGGGAAATCGGTTACGTATGCCGCTACCTTGCCGGACTCGAGCGCCGCCTTCATATCCTCGGAGTTTACAAGCTCGGCACGCGCAAGGTTGATGATGCGAACTCCGTCCTTCATCTTCGCGATGGTGTCCTTATTAATCATGCCCTTGGTGGTAGCCGTAGCAGGCACGTGAAGAGTGATGTAATCGGAAACGGCGTATATCTCGTCATAGCTGTCAGCATGATGAACAGAGCTTGACAGGCTCCATGCAGCGTTTACGGTAAGGTAGGGGTCGCAGCCGACAACCTTCATGCCGAGGTTCTTTGCCGTGTTTGCGACAAGACCGCCGATAGCTCCGAGACCGATAACGCCGAGCGTCTTGCCGAGTATCTCACAGCCTGCGAACTTCGATTTTTCCTTCTCGACAGTCTTTGCAAGGTTGGGGTCAGCGGCATTTGCCTTAACCCACTCGATTCCGCCCACAACGTCACGAGAGGCGAGCATAAGAGCCGCAACCGCAAGCTCCTTAACTCCATTTGCATTAGCGCCGGGAGTGTTAAATACGACGATTCCCTGCTCCGCGCACGCGTCGGTGGGAATATTGTTTACACCCGCGCCCGCTCTGGATATTGCGAGAAGTGAGTCGGGAAATGCCATATCGTGAAGGCTCGCAGAGCGCACCATTATAGCATCGGGGTTTTCTACACTGTCAGAAACCTCGTATATATTTTTGTCAAAAACATCAGTGCCGACAGCGGCAATTTTATTCATTAATTTAATCTTTTTCATAGTTTTGTTTACATTTTCCTCGGGTTTTTGTGTTTTTATATCTGTCCCTTGGGGTTGCTCTGTGCGAATTTCTTCATAAACTCAACGAGCTTTTCAACACCCTCGTAGGGCATAGCGTTGTAGATAGATGCGCGCATACCGCCGACGGAGCGGTGTCCCTTAAGGTTCTTGAGTCCTGCCTCTGCAGCCTCCTTGCAGAACTTCTTATCAAGCTCGGCGTCCCCAGTGATAAATACGACGTTCATCATAGAACGGCACTTCTTATCAACGCTTGCGGTATAGTAGGACTGGCTGTCAAGATAATCGTAAAGGAGCGACGCCTTTCTCTCGTTGCGGCGCTTCATTTCCTCAAGACCGCCGATGGAGAGTATCCACTCAAATACGAGCTTTGCCATATAGATGCACCAGCAGGGCGGAGTGTTATACATAGAGTCGTTATCCGCCATAAGCTTGTAGTCAAGCATCGAGGGAGTGTCGGGGCGAGCGTTACCGATAAGGTCGCTGCGAACTATGGCGATAGTAACACCTGCGGGCGCGATATTCTTCTGCGCACCGGCATATATCATGCCAAATCTCGAAACGTCAACAGGCTCCGAGCAGATGCAGGAGGACATATCCGCGATAAGCGGAATATTTCCCGTGTCGGGAATATAGTGGAACTTCGTTCCGTAAATCGTGTTGTTAAAGCAGATGTGAACGTAGTCGGCATCAGGACGGAAGGAGCTTCTGGTCGTCTCGGGAATGGTCGAGAAGGTGGGAGTAGCTCCCGCGGAGGACGCCGCTATGGCGATATCACCGTACTTTTTAGCCTCGGTGGCAGCCTTCTTTGAAAACTGACCGGAAACTATATAGTCCGCGCACTTGTGGTCGGAGAGGAAGTTGAGAGGAACTGCCGCAAACTGCGTCGAAGCTCCGCCCTGCATAAAGAGAATCTTATAGTTTGCAGGAACGTTCATGAGCTTTCTGAGTGCGTCCTCGGCACCGTGGAGTATCTCCTCAAACTCGGGAGAACGGTGGCTCATCTCCATAACCGACATTCCGGATTCCCCGTAACAAAGCATCTCCTTCTGTGCAGTCTCAAGCACCTCAAGCGGAAGCATAGAGGGTCCTGCGGAGAAATTATAGACTCTGTTCATTTAATTCACCTTTATCACCCTAAAAATCACGGGTAATCCCTTTCATAAAAATAAGTATTCATATTATACTACTTTGGTGTATTTTTGTCAACATATAAAAAGGAATTGGGATATGAAAAAGATTAATACCCCAATTCTAAAATGATATACTATTAATTTGGAAAATGTTGGCGGGCTTGTATTATTGACAAAGCGGTTGTTTATACCCTTTTTTGACCGTTTCCGTATTCTCTCTTCATTGCATCAACGGATACGACCCATTGCTTACCGAATTTACAAACGTCAACGCCGTTGACAAGCTTTCCGTAGGTAATTGCTTTGCGAAGAGTACTTTCATTTAGCCCCCAAAGCTCCGTTGCATCGCTGAAAGCCATAAGTCCGTCAAACGGTGTATCAACCTGCACTCCGTTTTCCCACAGCTCATCACAGGAAAGATCAAGATCATCGTTCCAAACTATACCGTAACCGCCAACGTCCACAAAAACGCAAGCAAACTCCGCTTGATCATTCTTTAATGTAGCAAACAAAGGTATTTTTTCAAACAAGGGCTTTACGTCATAAATCTTGGTTACGCCCTCCGAAAACTGAACACTCAACTTGTATTCAGGGAGAGCAAAAACATTTTTTATCTTGTGAAACATCATGCTACCTCCAATCATTCGAGCGGCGGAACGGTCTTAAACTCCTGCGTTTTCCATATTTCCATCAACGTATCCTTGTGCATAGAAATCCACTCCTGCACCATGCTCATTGCTTTACTCGGGAGATGACCTTCAAGCACCTCACCCGTCATAAAATCTATTGCGGCAACGTCCTCATTGTAAATTGCGTGAATATGAGGCGGATTGTGCTCGCTTTGCAAAAAATACATTCTTATTATAATTCCGTAAAATCTCGATAATACAGGCACGGGATATATCCTTTCATTTCGCTCTCACCTATATTATATCACGGTATCGTGATATTGTCAACAAATTTTTGAAAAAATGTGCGAGTCGACGGTTTAACGAAGTATCACACAATTTATACAATCAGCTCGCCGGTTAGGAGAAATTGCGTGAGACAAGGCAAAGCGAGCGCGAAGCCCGACGGCGTAGTTACCTACGGCGAGGGCGACAAGTCGATGCTTTAACGAAGTATCACACAATTTATACAACCAGCATTGCGTCGCCGAAGGAGAAGAAGCGATACTTATTTTTTACAGCCTCGTCGTAAGCCTTCATAACGTTTTCTTTACCTGCGAGGGCGCTGACGAGCATTATGAGGGTGGATTCGGGAAGGTGGAAGTTTGTTATGAGGGCATCGGTTGCCTTGAATTTATAGCCCGGATAGATGAAAATTCCGGTTTCGCCTCTTATCGCGTGGACTGTGCCGTCGTCGCTCGACGCGCTTTCAAGAACGCGGCAGGCGGTAGTGCCTACGGCTATGATTCTGCCGCTGGCGGCTCTTCTTCTGTTTATCTCGACGGCTACCTCGTCGGTAATATAGAAATACTCCGAGTGCATAAGGTGCTCCTCGAGCTTTTCTACCTTTACGGGACGGAAGGTGCCGAGTCCTACGTGGAGTGTGACCTCGCCGTAGCCTGTGCCCTTTTCCTTTATTTTTCGGAGAAGCTCCTCTGTGAAGTGCAGACCCGCTGTGGGCGCTGCGGCAGAGCCTTCTTCCTTCGCATAAACAGTCTGATAGTCGGACTTGTTTTCAAGCTTTTTCGTTATATAGGGCGGCAGGGGCATATTTCCAACTGCGTCAAGCACCTCGTACACGCTCTTATATTTTTCGGTGTCGTAGTCGAATTTTACAACTCTGTTTCCGTCATCGAGAACGTCGGTTACGGTTGCGTGCAGAATACCGCCAAAGTCAAACCCTGCGCCAAGCTTTGCGCGCTTGCCCGGGCGGACAAGAGTTTCCCACTCGCCCGAGTCGAGCATTTTAAGCAGAAGAAGCTCCATATCAGAGCCTGTTTTATCGGTTTTTCCAAGGAGGCGCGCGGGTATGACCTTCGAGGAATTGACAACGAGCATATCCTCGGGACGAAGATAATCTATCACCTCGCGGAATATTTTATGCTGAATATCGCCGCCTCTTCTGTCAAGCACCATAAGACGACAGCCGTCGCGCTCCTCGCTCGGAGTCTGGGCGATAAGCTCCTCGGGCAGCTCGTAATAAAAGTCCTTGGTTTGCAGGTCTGTTGCTGCTCTGTCGTTTAATATAACGTCCTTTTCCGTTTTCATATCTATTTCCTTATCAGCATATTCTGGATTTTCCGAAATCGGCACAGTAAAACGCACCGTTCATATAATAAAGGTATAAACACCGCTTACAATTATACACAAAATCCGCGCACTTTTCAAGAGTCGGAGGAAATAAAATTATGAAAAGCAAAAAAACATTATTCACGGGTGTCGGCACGGCGCTCGTTACACCGTTTGCTAACGGTGAGATTGACTATCCTTCACTAAAGAGGCTTATCGAGCTTCAGATAGAGGCGGGCGTCGGTGCTATCGTTGTCGGAGGAACGACGGGTGAGGCGGCAACTCTCACAGACAGAGAGCGCTACTCGCTTTTTGAATTTGCAAGAGAGATGACCGAGGGAAAGATACCCTTGATACTCGGAACGGGAACGAACGACACCGCGGCTGCCGTAAGACATACGAAATTTGCAAAGGAATGCGGCTGTGACGGAGTTCTGCTCGTGACACCCTACTACAACAAGGGTACGGAGGAGGGCGTATTTCGCCACTACATGACGATAATCGAGGCGGCAGACACACCCGCCATACTCTACAACGTTCCGTCAAGGACGGGAGTAAACCTAGGGATAAATCTGCTCTCGCGACTTGCCGAATGTGAAAGAGTCGTCGGCATCAAGGAGGCATCAGACTCGACGGACAGACTCGTCACACTCGCATCAATGCGCGACGTTCTGCCTCTGTATGCGGGAAACGACTCGCAGATATATCCGACACTCGCCCTCGGCGGTATGGGAGTAATTTCCGTGGTTTCAAACATTCTGCCGAAGAGAACGCAGGAAATATGCAATGCCTACTTTACAGGAAATGCATCACGCGCGCTGGATATACAACTATCGCTCTTGCCGTTTATCAAGACGCTCTTCCTCGAAACAAATCCCGCGCCGATAAAGTACGCAATGTCAAAGGTCGGGCTGATAAATGCCGAGTTGCGTCTGCCGCTCTCCGAGCCGAGAGCCTCAACGCGCGCCTCCGTCGCGTGCGAGTTTGATAAGATTAGATAATAAGCCTTCGCCTAGAGGTGAAGGCTATCAAAAAAGGTCGGAGCGTGTCCGACCTTTTGTTTTGTGTGACAACAATGGAAGAAAACTTTCGTTTAGCGACAAATGGAGCTTGCGTTTATGCTGGGTATTGGCGGTGCTCTTTTTCTTTTTTGCATGTTTTTTCTCCTTTCTCTTTTTATCAAGCGCACCTATAAAAACAATAAATATCCCCCCGTCTAACGGGGGGTATTTCAGTTTCGGGCATAGCCCTAATACTACTGGCGGCGCACAAGTGCGCTTCAGATTGGCCTGCCAG
>JAZOAA010000164.1:0-6966 GCA_045595265.1 Eubacteriales bacterium | reverse complement strand
ACGACGCGAGAGTCCATAATATAATCAGCACAACGTCGTTTGAAGCATAAGCCAGGGCAAAAAACGGACTTCTTCTGAACGTAAGATACACTGCGACAAAGCTTGTTGTGACTGAGATGGTGCTTGGAAAAATGTTTGCAGTTTTGAAGAAATCCAAAATGAAATAAAAAACCAAAGTAACGATAGCGGTTAAAATCCACATCAAAGCATGTTCCTTGCGGCTAATACTGTTTACCGCAACCTCCGACCTATTACCGTTATAAGGATTTTTAAGCCAGGAAATCATAGCAAAAACAGCCATAGGCATCGTCATGCCTAGATATGTAATCATCTCTCCGTAATAGGCAAATTTGAAGGAGATTATTCCGTATAGCAGGCTGAAAATTATCATCAGCAGCTGCCCGACGGGGTTTCCTTTCGCGCTGAAAATAAGCGACGTAACACCTATAAGCGACGCAAATAGTGTTAAAACGTTTTCTCTGTCAAATGCAAAAAACGATATAAGTATAAGCAAAACGGACAAAGTCCACAGCGCTATCTCAAATGCGGAAAAATACTTCGTAATTCTTTTCATAAACCTCCTAAAAAAAGCACCCGTAAACACATCTTCAAAGACCTAACGATGTGCAAACGGATGCTTTTTGCATCTTCTACCCGGTGGCAGATAGTTTTTATTTATTATATCACAAAACTTACGAAAAGTAAATACCCTTACAACCAATTATCAGCTTTTCAAAGCACTGTTCATAAAGGCACGCAGATGCACAAAATAATACCAATATGCATAAAAATAATTAAAATATTTTACGCGCGCAAAATATCTTGACAACAAAGTTTGAGGTATGATATACTAATTTTGTACAATATTGCATTAAATTTTGTACAAAATTATCACTGGATAAGGAGAAGACGTTTATGAAAAATAAGAAAACAAAAACGTTAATACTCATGCTGACACTTGTTTTGGCGGTGATTTTAACACTCCCTGCAATTTTAATATCTGCTCAGGGTTCAGAGTCTTTAGATAAGCGCTGGGACTTTGCCGGTGCTGATAGCTCGGTGCTTGATGATTTTACTATCATTAACGAGAACAGTGCCGAATATTCATTAAAGGCTGACGGACTGCATTTTGGAACCAATGTGGGAGATATAAACGGCACAAGAACCGACGTGCAAAATCTGTTTTTAGCAAAAGAACTCTCCGGTAACTACGTAATAGAAACTCATATAGAGCTTGAGAGCGCGTGGAGCTATTCCGAAAATCAGGCGTGCATCGTGGTTTTTGATGATTACGAAAATTTTGTAAAGCTCGGCTTCCAGGGGACGTCGGTAGCACTCTGTTATGCTCTTGACGGCACGCTTACTAACGACTTCGCGTCGGTCAACGTAGGCTCAAGATCAGAGATGTGGCTCAGAATTGAAAAGGAAAACAATTCCTATACGGCATACTATTCGTTAAACGGAACAAATTTTACCAAGGTCGGCGAGGCTGAAGCAGAGCTTGCGGCAACTCAAGCGGGATTTTACGTCGGTTGGAACGGATATGATGACAGAGAGCCGGTTGACGTTTGGTTTGATTATTTCAGCATTAAAGCGCTAGAAGAGGTTGTTCCTATGGATAAAACCCTTATACCCAATAAAGAAACGATAAAGCTTGAATATGGCGAGACATTCGCGCTATCGGTAAAATCAAGCGAACAGAATTTCGATATAGGCGAAGTTACTTATACCTCAAGCGATGACTTTATAGCTACTGTAAGTGATGATGGAGTTATTACCGCTGTCGGTGACGGATATGCTACCATTACTGCAAAGAGCGCACTTTCAGGCGAGTGCAAGGTGGTTGTAAGCGCTCTGCCCGAAATTCGCGAATATGAGAGCGTGGCCAACCCTTATATGCCTGCCTGGGAGTTTGTTCCCGATGCTGAGCCCTATGTTTTTGAGGACCCTGACAACCCTGGTGAGTATCGAGTTTACGTTTACGGCTCACACGACACCCAAGGAAATGATGCTCCCTGCGGATTTGACCAGGTTGTTTGGTCTGCACCCATAGACGACCTTACAAAGTGGCGCTATGACGGTGTTGCCTTCATTGCAGGAGACTATGACCTTACTGCAAATCTTTATGCTCCCGACATATGCGAAATAGTAAACGATGACGGAACTAAAACTTATTATTTCTATCCCAACGCAACCTCGTCAAAGCAGTATTACAGAGTAGCAAAGTCCGACCGACCCGACGGACCCTTTAAGGTTGTGGAATGGGAAAGCGACAATCCGGTTGATGAAAAAATAATCAGCAGCGACCCCGCTGTTTTTGTTGACGATGACGGCAGAGTCTTTGGCTACTATGGCAGCTCATCAAAGCCGCTTTGGGTTGAACTCGACCCCGAAACTATGGCAACCGTAAAGGAAGGATGTACTCCTAAGTATAATCTCCCTGGCGTGTACGATATTTTAGACAGAAACAATAATATGGAGCCTCGCTCGGATTATGACCCCACCCTTTACAACATTGTTCAGGACGAGCACGTGAATGATTGGCGCTTCTTTGAGGCATCTTCGATAAGAAAGGTTGGAAATAAATACGTATTCATCTTCTGCCGTTACGCTCCTGACACAGAGGAAACCGGTGGCTACTTCAGCCAGCTTGCTTACGGATATTCCGACTCTCCCGAGGGTCCTTGGACATATGGCGGTGTTATTGTAAGAAATGCGGGCGAGACTATTCCTAACGGCGACGGAACTTATTCCGACACCTTCCTAAAGCAGAATACTCACGGAAGCATTTGCCAGATAGGTGACGATTGGTATGTTTTCTACCACAGAGGCCACAGAGGAATTATCTCAAGACAGGCGATGGTAGAGAATATTTCGGTTGAATGGGATGAAAAGTCGGTAGCAGAGGGCGGAGAGGTAAGAATCGGTTTTGCCGAAATGACCTCAAAGGGCTTTAATACCGACGGACTTGACCCATATAAGACCTATTCCGCGGGCATTATGTCTTATCTTACAGGAAACTATGTATTTAAGGCTGATTATTCAAGAGATACAAAATTCCTGCCAATCCTTGATATACATAACGAGGTTGTTGCGGGTGTAAAGTATTTCAATTTCTCAAAAAATGCGCCCGAGGGGCATTATTCAACTCTTAGTATAAACATCACACCAAAGGGCAAAACCGGAACTATCGACGTTTATATGCGTCCTTTGAGCGCAAAAGGTACTCCGGTAGTCAAAACCGACGGCAAGATTACCTCGGTAGGTGAGGGAAGCTATAAGATAGGCAGCTTTACTATCACCACTGACATGCCCTGGGTTGCTACAACTCTTACAATTGATGCATCGGCAGTCGATACCCTAGAGGGCGAGTGGGGCTTGTTCTTCGTGTTCAATACCCCCAGCTCCTATGCCTTGTGTGACTTTAACAGCTTGGGCTTCGGACTTGAGGCAGATAAGCATACCGAAAGATATACCGATAACGGCAACGGAACACATAGCTGTGACTGCTCCCTTTGCGGAAAGGTTATGACTCCGGTAGAGGTACATAACTACGTTGACGGTATTTGCGTTTGCGGTGCTGAGGAAGATCTCGAGGGCATTATAGGCACTCTTTACGGCTATAATCTGACACTTTCGGACATAGTAGACCTTAACTTCTACATGATACTTCCCAAGGAATGTCTGTCTGATAAGAACGCTTATATGGGCTTTGAGATAAACGGCCGAAAGGTAACTCAGCTTCTTTCTAATGCAGAGCTTGTTAATATCAAAGGTGTAGATTGCTATAAATTTACGATTACTCTCGGATACATGGAGCTTGCTGACTTTGTTAAGGTAAAATTCGTCTCCGAGGCGGGACAGAGCCGTGAGTACACCTATTCTGTAAAGAAGTACGCGGATTACATCATGAGTAACAAAGCCGAGAGCGAGGAGTATAAAAAAGCAGCACCTCTTGCAGAGGCTATGCTGAATTACGGAGCTTACATCCAGAAGCATTTCGGACATTCAACGGCAAACCTTGCAAACTCCGAATGTGCAAAGCAGAGCGTTTCATCTGTAACAAAGAATACACTTGAAAAATACAGAACAACCACCGCACAGGGCGGTAAGCTGGTCACTCCCGCAGGCTCAAATCTCACTCTTGAGCCGCTGACTCTAAGACTTTACTTTAACAAGATTTCTGACAAATCTCTCACCTTTACTCTTGACGGAAAAGAGCTTGCCGTGGGAACTAAGAACGATTACGTTTACGTCGAAATAAAGGGCATCTCCCTTGGAAGCCTTAATAGCGACTTTAAGATAGCTGTAAGCGACGGTGAAACCACCGAATACATAAAGTACAACATCTTTACGTACTTACAATTCGCCCTCTCCTCTACCCATGAAAGCTTTACTCCCGAATTTAAGGATGCTCTTCGTGCCTTGTATCTCTTTAACAGGGCGGCGAAAATCTATAAATAATTGGAGGCATGCAGTATGAAAATAAAATATGCGATTGTTGCTATGTGCCTTGCTGTCTTTATGCTAGTTTTTGCAAGCTGCACACCCGAAGATAACAGCGGTAGCGGTGGAAACCCTCCGCCAACCTGTACTCATAGCTATGTTGACGGTTTTTGCGAGCTTTGCGGCGAGGAGGACCCCGAGTATAACCCCGATGATTCGGGCAACAACGGCGGGCAGGATTCCGGAGATGAAGATGATAATTCTAAAATTCCTCCCATAGATGTCGGCGGAGAAACCGAGTTGCCCTTCGTTCCCGCATAAGTTAATATAGTTAAAAATAGCGAGAAGTGCTCATCTGTGCCTCTCGCTATTTTTGTATATAAAAATCGTATAAACAATAAAGCAGGGAGCATTTTCGCTCCCCGCTTTTTCGTGTTCTGCTTTTATCTTTCGATATTAGTCTTATAGAGTCTTACGTTGTCGAGAGTTACGTCCTGAGAATCGCCTGTTTGGAGCTTGAACTCTACCTTGGTTCCGTCGGTAGCTACGTTAGGCTGATTTGCATCGGATATTGTACCCGAAAGTATTCCGTTTACATAAACGTCAACCTTTGCCACACCATCTGCGAGATAGTATTCAAGACGGAGGTTAAATTCGGTTCCCGCGGGAGGCATTACACCTGTAACCTCACAGCCGTATGTAACAGCTCTAAAGTACATTCCCTGTCCAACACCGTTTCTGAACATGATATGGAATGTGAAGCATTCGCCGCTTTCGTCATAGAATGAGATTTCAGAGAATTTACCGTTTTGGTCTGCTGTGGGAGTACCGTTAATGTCAGCCGACCAAACAACCGTATTGAAGTCACCCTCTTCTGTCTCTGTGGGAGCGAAGGTTGCGGTGTCAACGCTGCCGATAGTGGTGCTTGCTACAAGCTGACCCTTATTTACCTTGAAGTCGCCGCCGAGAGTAACACCTTCGGGAAGCTCATCTCCGTCAAAGTCGTATACGGGACGTTCTTCGTCAGCTGCAGTCACCTTCTTGCATACAACGTTATCCATATACAGATCACCCATTACACCGCCGTATGTTCTAACGATCATGTTGGTAACATTCGTGAGAGGAGTTGTTGTGTTTACATAGTTAACCTGCTTTACAAGGTTGCCGTTGATGTATACTCTGGTTTCGGTTGTGCCTGCAGTTGCATCAATAATCTCGTATTCGATCCTCAATGTGTACCAGTTAGCATCGCAGAGAACACCATCAACTGCTTCGTAGCTTGTGGAAACGCCGCTGCCGAGAACTCTTACGGAAAGATTATCGCCGTCTGCGCCGAGAAGAACGGTTACACCCTCGGTAGATCCGTTTCTGAAGTCATACTGGGTTACGCTGGAGGTAGACTTGTCACTAAAGTCATTGTAGATGTCTGCCTCGAATACCACTGTGTCAAAGTTGGTAGTAGAGGGAGTGTTAAAGGTGAGGTAAGACTGGTAGTTGGTGGCAGTATCACCGTAATCCTTAGTGATACGAAGAACGTTGTTGGTTGCATCAGTAGGATCAGCTACAACACCGAAGTACATGATTGCATTAGCGTTACTGCTTGCCTTTTCAGCGAAGATGCCGGAGTTGTAATAGGTCTTTGCGGTATCGGGAATAGAAACGTTCTCGCGGTCAGTATCCTGGAATGCCATATCAAAGGTTTCGCCCTTGTTTTCACGAACAAAGATGTCGGGGGAGATGATTGTTGTAGCATCTACTGTAAAAGTATTAGAGGTCTGAGTGCTTTCGGCGAACTCACCGTTCTCGCCAAGGGTCTTAAGATTCCAACCTTCAAGAACGCCCTCTGCGGTGCAGGTAAGAGTAAGGCTTTCACCTTCAAGGTAAAGACCGGAGTTGTTACCCTCTGCATCGATTGTTGCATCTTTTGCATAAACGTACTTGTAGTCAGCGATAGGATCTACCGTGCCATCAGCAAGTGCCTTAGTATCAAGAGCTGCCTGCGCGTCAATACCGTACTGGAGAGTTGATTTGTAGAGGTTTGTCTGAATTTCGGTGCTCTCACCAATGTAAAGACGCTCGTAGAGATATTCTACGACACTGTAACGAGCAACCTTGCCTGCAACGCCGTCTGAAATAGGCTGTGCATATACATACTTTGCGATGTCCTTTGCAGGAATGCCACCTGTTCTTACAACGATAAAGTCGCCACCAAGCATTTCGATATACTCCTCATCACCGGAGTAGGTGCCGACAAGCTCGGCGGAAGCGTCGGTGTCGGGATTGGTTTTGTAAACGTTAACAACGGTGTTGTCAGCAGTTACGCTATCGGTTACGGGAATTGCGTAGTAGAGGTGAAGCGCACCTTCGTAAGAAACGTTCTTGCTGACGATTTGGGGTGCTTCGGGAGTGTTTTCCGCGTGTACGGAAATTCCTACGAATGCCGCAAGGAGCAGCGCCAAAGCTACTGCGCAAAGGCCGATTTTAGAAAATTTTGAGTTTTTCATTGTTTTTTACCTTTCT
>JAZOAA010000163.1:0-3430 GCA_045595265.1 Eubacteriales bacterium | reverse complement strand
GCAGATGCCATAGAGCCGTAGGGAATATTTATAGAGGTGTAAAAAATAGAGCCCCAGAGAATATACGTAACAACGAGCCACGCAATCTTAAACCACATTGCCGCGTCGGCAAACGCCGATTGATATATCAGAAACGAGCTTATAGCAACGGGGGCTGACATACGCTTTATCCAGGGCTTAAATTTTCCGTTTTCGGTAGTTTTTGATTTGTCGCATATGCGTCCCATGGTTATGTCCGTAAATGCGTCTACAAAGCGCGCAAGCATCATAACCAGACCGACTATTCCCGCGTTTACGTGCATAACGTCGGTGTAAAATTTAAGAAGAAAGCTTGATGATAAAATGAAGGTGAAATCATTTCCGAAATCTCCCAGAAGATAACCTATCTTGTCCCTTATACCGAAAGGACGCGTGCTCTTAGAGTTAGATACCATATCTTTTTCCTTTTTGCGCTTTTTTCTTATTATTTCATTTTTCGTGCATAATAAACACGCCTTTTGAAAAATAGACAATTCGTATTTTATTTTTATATTTTTTATTAAATCGGTTGACGAAATTATGCAAATAGGTTATAATTAATATGTATGACTATATTTATTACATTACGAAAGGGCTAAATATGAGAACAGTTTTTAACATTAATTCCGACTGGATATTTACCAAGGAGACTCTTACTAAGCTTGACGTAATACCCGAGGGGGAAAAGGTTTCCCTTCCTCATTCGTGGAACGCTGTCGACGGCCAGGACGGCGGTAACGATTACTACCGCGGTACAGCTTACTACGCAAAAACCATTGTAAAAAACGAACTTCCCCTATCTGACAGATACTATCTTGAAATCAACGGTGCAAACTCCTCTGCCACAGTTTACGTAAACGGCAAAAATCTCGCACACCACGACGGCGGATATTCTACTTGGAGAGTTGATATTACCGATAACCTCGCTGATGAAAGCGTTATCGTTATCGAGGTAGACAACTCGGCAAACGAAACCGTTTATCCCCAGATGGCAGACTTTACCTTCTACGGCGGTCTTTACAGAAACGTAAATATCGTTTGCGTAAACGAGAGTCACTTTGACCTTGAGTATTACGGTGGCCCCGGAATTGCGGTTACACCTTGCGTAAACGGCAAGGATGCTACCGTAGAGGTTGAGGTTTATTCCACCGACCTTAAGGATGGACAAACTTACGTATATACCATTTACGATAAGGAAGAAAACGAGATAGACAAAATCACTTCTTCTGACAAGAAGGTAAGCCTTGAAATCAAGAACGTTCATCTTTGGAACGGACTCAAAGACCCTTATCTCTACTGCTGTGAGGCGGAAATCGTTGAGGATGGCAAGGTTCTCGACAACGTTTGCACACGCTTTGGTTGCCGTACCTTTGAGATAAACCCCGAGCGCGGATTTATCCTTAACGGTGAGGAATACCCTCTTCGCGGTGTTTCGCGCCACCAGGACAGATGGGGCATCGGTAACGCTCTTCTTCCTGAGCATCATACCGAGGATATGGACCTTATCTGCGAGGTTGGCGCAACCACCATTCGCCTTGCTCACTATCAGCACGACCAGTTCTTCTACGACCTGTGTGACGAGCGTGGACTTGTAATATGGGCGGAGATTCCTTATATTTCAAAGCATATGCCCACCGGACGCGAGAATACTATTTCGCAGATGAAGGAGCTCATCGTTCAGAATTACAATCACCCGTCAATAGTTGTTTGGGGACTTTCTAACGAGATTTCTATCGCGGGATCTGACGAGGACCTTCTTGAGAACCATAGAATCTTAAATGATCTTGCTCACGAGATGGACAAGACACGTCTTACCACTATTGCAGCGGTTTCTATGTGCAAGATGGACGACCCGTATCTCCAGATTCCCGACGTTGTTTCCTATAACCATTACTTCGGCTGGTATGGCGGTGACACGTCTATGAACGGCCCTTGGTTTGATAAATTCCATGCGACTCACCCGAATATTCCTATCGGTTGCTCCGAGTACGGCTGCGAGGCGCTCAACTGGCACACCTCCGACCCGAAGCAGGGTGATTACACCGAGGAATATCAGGCATACTATCACGAGGAGCTTATAAAGCAGCTCTTTAGTCGCAAGTATATGTGGGCAACTCACGTTTGGAATATGTTCGACTTCGGTGCTGACGCGAGAGCAGAGGGCGGCGAGAACGGACAGAACCATAAGGGACTTGTGACATTTGACAGAAAGTATAAGAAGGACTCGTTCTACGCATACAAGGCATGGCTTCGTTCGCCCGAGGACGCACCCTTCGTTCATCTCTGCGGTAAGAGATATATCGACAGAGTTGAGGACGTAACCAAGGTTACTGTTTATTCGAATTTTCCCGAGGTTGAGCTGTTCGTAAACGGCGAGAGTATAGGTAAGAAGACTGCGGCTGACCACTTTTTCTACTTCGACGTCAAGAACGAGGGCGAGACCACCATCGTTGCAAGAGCGGGCGAGTATACAGACGAGGGTAAGATACGTAAGGTTGACGAGATGAACATGGACTACGTTCTTGTTGAAAAGGGCGCGGTTCTGAACTGGTTTGATATCGATGCTCCCGCGGGGCGCTTCTCCCTTAACGATAAGCTCGGCGACATTATGAGTTGTCTTCGCGGCAAGCTCTGGTTTGCGAAGCTTGGCTTAACTCTTAAGAAAAAGATGGACCAAAGCAAGAACGGCGATGAGAAGAAGTCGGGCGGCTTCGACGTTGATCTTTCATCAGGCGGCGGCCTTATGCAGATGATGGGCGGCTTTACTGTTTTAAGACTTACCTCTATGATGGGTATGATGAACATAAGCTTTACAAAGGAAGAGCTTCTCGCGCTCAACAAGAAGCTTAATCGCATAAGAAAACCCAAAAAACTTAGATAAGTAAATAAATATTTACAAAAATCCGCATTTAGCTCGTAATAAAACGAAAGGAATTATATTTATGAAAATGACTTTCCGTTGGTACGGCGAGGGAAACGACCGTATCAAGCTATCTGACATCAAGCAGATACCCGGAGTTGAGGGTATCGTATGGGCTCTTCATGACAAGATGCCCGGCGAGGTTTGGCAGCCAGAGGAAATTGCAAAGGTCAAGGAACAGTGCGACAAGTACGGCTTCAATATAGACGTCGTTGAGTCTGTAAACGTGCATGACGACATAAAAATAGGACTCCCCACAAGAGATAAATATATTGAAAATTACAAGCAAACAATAAGAAATCTTTGGAAATTCGGAGTTAAGGTTATTTGCTATAACTTCATGCCCATATTCGACTGGACGAGAAGCAACCTCTTCCACCCCGTAGGAGACGGCTCGACCGCACTTTTCTACGAGAAGAATATGATCCAGGACGACTACAACGCTATGGCGAAGTATATTCTCGACTTCACCGAGAAATAAGTCGGGTCGTA
>JAZOAA010000162.1:0-6077 GCA_045595265.1 Eubacteriales bacterium | reverse complement strand
TCTGTCCGTCCATATGAGCGGCGGGTGTGCCCTCCTCTGCCGAGAAGGTAAACGCGCCAAAGCGCTCGAAACGTGCCGCCGTGACAAATTCGCAAAGCCCGGCAAAGTCCTCCTCCGTCTCACCGGGGAAGCCGACCATAGCCGTTGTGCGAAGGATTATTCCGGGAACGTTATCCCTAAGCCTCTTAACAGCGTCTCTCACAGTTGCGCCGTCTCCGTGACGGTTCATTCTATGCAGAACCGAGTCGGAAATATGCTGAATGGGAATATCCATATATTTAAGAAGTCTGGGATTGTCACGAAGCTCCTCTACAAGCTCGTCGGTTATCTTATCGGGATAGCAGTAAAGCAGACGTATCCATGGAATATCGGTGTTTGCGCATATCTCGCGCACAAGCCTTGCAAGACTGTACTCGCCATATAGGTCAAGGCCGTAGCGGGTCGTATCCTGGGCAATAAGGTTTATTTCCTTGACTCCCATGGACTCAAGGTCCTTTGCCTCGGCAACTATGTCCTCGACGGGACGGCTTCTGTGTGCGCCTCTGATAAGAGGAATAGCGCAGTATGTACAGCGGTTGTCACAGCCCTCCGAGACCTTTAAGTATGCTGTGTGCGGCTCGGTCGTGATAATTCTGTCGCCGCCAAGCTTTGACGTATTTTTATCCCTGAAGGACGAATACTTCTCGCCCCTCATGACAGCCTCGCACGCCTCGGCAATATCGCAAAGACTGCCCACTCCGACAATTGCCGAAATCTCCGGCATCTCCGAGAAAAGCTCGTCTCTGTATCTCTCGGCAAGACAGCCCGTAGCGATTATATAACGGCACTTGCCCCATTTTTTAAGCTCTGCGGCATCGAGAATATTTTCTATCGACTCGCGCTTTGCGCTCTCGATAAAGCCGCAGGTGTTTACTACTATTATTTCCGCCTCTTCCTCATTCGGAGTTATCTCAAATCCGGCAGAATGAAGATTGTATAGCATAACCTCGGTATCAACCAAATTTTTGGAGCAGCCGAGAGAGATAAAGCCAACTTTTGTCATTATTTGTATACCATTCTTTACATTTTTACTGTTTTTTTACTTCAAGAACCTCTTAAATCTCGGGCGAAGCTTATCGTAATAAAACTTCACCATGACTGTAATAAACAGGTCGTAGACGATAAACGCGAAGTTCATCAAGATATAGAGTGCCGCCTTGAAAATGAGGCTGTCGCCCTCGATAAACGGAAAGCCGAACAGCATCTGAACAAAGACTATAAGAAGCCAAATTATCGCGTTTATAAACGCGAGCTTAACTATAATCCAAAGCCACCTCGGCAGTCTTTCTATCAACGCCTTAAGCAGAGGATAACCGCCGAAAAGGAGTATATACTCAAAGCACAGAAGCTTTGACGGAACTACAATAAGGGCGGCAATGGACGTGCATATATAAACGCCTATCGCATAACGCGTACCCAGCTCAAGATAAACGAATACCACAAGGAGCGAGGCGAGCGCACACACGGTAAGGTCAAGCACGTCTATGACAGAGCCGAGCGCCATGAATACGACTCCGAGCGCACAGAGGAGCGCTGAAAGAGTGAGCTTTTTCGTACTTTTCATATACAGCGGATAAGGTCACCGCCAAGGCATTCGCAAAGGCAGTCAAGACAGATAAGGTTAGCACAGCAGTCACAGGCATCATCGGTAGAGCTTCGTCTGTGATATCCTCCGCCGTAGCCGCCGTAATAGGTGCTGCCGTAGCCTCTGGCGGTTGTGTTAAACATTTCCTTCGCCTTCTGGTATTCAAGGTTTCCCGGCTCCATGCTGCACGCTATCTCAAGCTCACGCATAGCATCGTTTACACTTCCGCGGCGCATAAGCACAACGCTTGTAAGATAGTGCCATTCGGCAGTTCTCTCACTCATGGGAATACCCGCGAGAGTTCTCTCCGCCTCGGAGAAGCGGTGAGCGTTTATGCTCCTTCTTATTTCGGCATAAATGCCCGAGGTGCTGCCCGTTCCGCTATATTCCTCGTAGTAAGTGCCGCCACCGGTATATGAGGACGACTTTGACTTATTTGAACGAATACGCTGAATTTCGTCGTATGCCGAGTTTATCTCCTGCATTTTTTCGTTCGCAAGGTCCTTTAGGGGATTGTCGTCACCGTAATTATCGGGGTGATACTTGCGCGCGAGGGCGCGGTACGCCTCTTTTATTTCCTTATCTGAAGCACTCTGCGAGACGCCGAGTATTGAATACGGATCTTTCAAAATCAGTTTTCTCCTTGAAGATTTTTTTCACCGGGCTTATCAAGAAATTCTATTCTTTTAACAAGTCCGAGATATATTACGTTGTTAATTATATTCTCTATCGTTGCTCTCGTTCCGTAAGGAAGGAGATTTGCCGCCGCCTCAATTCCCTTACATTCAAGAAGAAGAGCGCATTTTATCGACTGCTTGTTTTCTTCAGTCAGCTCTGCTCCACCGTAAGAAAGCACGTACGGGTTGTAGGCGCCGCTTTTTCTATCCTTTTCATAATCCTCTGCGGCATCGGCAGAATAAATAAATCTTCCGAGCCTTCTTCCGCACTCGTACGGCACAAGGCGCGCAGAATCGTCAAGACCGAAGGAGAAAACCTCACCGAGAAGCTCGCCAAAAAGCTCTGCTCCGTCATCAACGCTCTTACAGCCCGATTTTTCAAGCAGGGTTATAGCGTCGAGCTTAGTTTTTATAATTTCGGCAAGCGGCTTCATAGAAGCGCGGCGCTTTGCCGAAGAGGCTATTGGACGGCAGAGGGTGACAAGCAGCCGCCTAGAAAGCTTCTCGTCCTGTAAATCGTCTGCCATTTTATAATAAGTAAGTATAGCAAAGGCTCTTGCGGTATATTCAATCGCGGGGTTTTCCTTCAGCATAGCACGCGACTTCAGCGGGTGGGCTATGCAACGGCGCTTCTCTACCCCAAAGCTCTCATCTTTTATATAAAGCATTCTTACCAGCGCCAAGAACACGCTGTCGTAAGACAGGGTGACGTTTGAAAGTGCGCCCGTATGCTTTTTCATCGCACGGCATACACCGCAATAGGTCGCGCGGTAAAACTCGTCCTCGCGCACCAGCAGCTCTGCCTTGACCGGCTTTACGTAACCGAACATATCCTTCTCCGAAAAGCAAATAGTTTTACTTATCTATTATAACATAACTTTATGCCTTTGTGTTAACTTTTATAAAATTTTCAAAGAATTTTTTAGAAAATCGAGCTTTTTTTACTTTTTTGCGGCAAATCAATCTGCTTTTTCTCCGCTTTTCAAAAAAGAAGCGGTCACATAAAAACTTTTTTCACAAAAGCCTTGACAAACCGAGCGAAAATTGATATAATGTTATGGCAAGTTCGTTATTCACCCGAATTTGTGTATGGAGATGTACTCAAGTGGTGAAGAGGCGCCCCTGCTAAGGGTGTAGGTCGGGCAACCGGCGCAAGAGTTCAAATCTCTTCATCTCCGCCAAAGATACGGAATGTCCTTTCGGGCATTCCGTATCTTTCTTTTTTGGCGAGAGATGAGGAGATTTTGCTTCGATTGCGTCGCCGTTTTCGGCGGCGCAAGAGGGACGAGAGCTACCGCGTCCGGTGGACGATGAAGGGAGCTCGAGGAGTGGCAGTGGTCGACAAGATCCAAGTCTACTTAAGCCAAAATATTTAATCTCGCAAAGCAGAATTTCATTAATAATATTGTCGCCATTACTTTTTCGCTTTCTACCAATGATAAAACGTATTGAAAATTCTTTGGATTTGTGATATAATATATTCAACAAACGTCAACGGAGGATTAAACACGATGGCAAAAGTAAAGATAAGATTCATTGCACTTTCATTACTCATAGCGATTATTTCGGTTGTGCTTGCGGGATGCGACTCGTTTTTTGCAAGCGATTCAAACGTTACGCATTATGACAAAAAGATGGATGCCTCGACGGGAAAGTGGCTGCGCCTTGACGACGAGGATACCTACTTTGTTTTTGACGGCTCCGAGGGTGCGATGACCTTCAGCTACTACGAGGACGGTGTGCTGAAATATGACGGCGGCTTTAGGTCGGTCTATGATAGCGCGTCCGACGCGACAATCCCTCTTTCCTTCATTATAACCCGAAATGATAAGTCGAAGGAAGATTGGATCAACTGCTACGTAGAAAACCTTGAGGAGAGCTTTACACAGTTTTGCATCACTTTCGAGGAAGAGGACCTCGGCGTGACTGACGGCACGGTGTATACACACGTGTATCGCATGAGCGAGCTGCCGTACAGGATAGGAACTTACGTTTTGGAAGGTAAGGAGTATACGCCGTTTGCAAAGACCGGATTTGATGACGGTGAGTACCGTATTCCCGAGGGAACGTACGTGTGCGATGGAGGTCAAAGCTTGACTGTGTTGCCACTAATGAATCAGTCATATTCGCTCTTCCGCTATACTAACGGTGAAACCGTTATCGAGGGAATGTTTAACATAGCAGAGGACAGAAGGACTATATACCTATATATTGAGCATGATATATATCAGAAGGTAAGGAACTCTGACAAGGATAATTATGATACGACGTTCAGCATCTGTTATCCTCCGGATTTTTATTTGAGAGGCAACTTTGACACCAATGACAACAGCCTTGTTATCGACGGGTTGTATCATCACACGGAAAGTCCTAGCGAAATTGAAGACTCCGCTTGGGTATTCGGAACGTACGTAAAGCAATAATTGTAAGGCTCGAATATATCATTACTCACAAATTTCAGCAACAAAAAGGACTCGCGTGATGCGAGTCCTTTGCTCTAATCAAAATCAATCCGTCAGAGATTATGCAAGTCTAACTTGCGTAAACACAACACTTTCAGATTGGTGCAGAAGCGCAGGAAGTGACCGAAGGCGTATACACATACGTCGAGGAGCTTCCTGCGCTAAAAAAGGACTTGCCTTGTGGCAAGTCCTTTTTGTTCTGCGCCTATATCAAAGCGTTGTGTTTACGCAAGCTCTGCGAAGTACTTGATAGTACGTACCATCTGGCTGGTGTAGGAGTTCTCGTTATCGTACCAAGAAACTACCTGTACCTGATAGGTATCGTCGTCGATCTTTGCAACCATGGTCTGAGTTGCATCGAAGAGAGAACCGTAGCTGATGCCGATTACGTCGGAAGATACGATCTGATCCTCGTTGTAACCGAAGGAAGCAGAAGAAGCTGCCTTCATTGCTGCGTTGATGCCCTCAACAGTAACGTCCTTACCCTTAACAACTGCAACAAGGATAGTGGTAGAGCCTGTGCAGGTGGGAACTCTCTGTGCAGAGCCGATAAGCTTGCCGTTAAGCTCGGGGATAACAAGGCCGATAGCCTTTGCAGCACCGGTGGAGTTGGGAACTATGTTCTGCGCGCCGGCTCTTGCTCTTCTGAGGTCGCCCTTTCTGTGAGGACCGTCGAGGATCATCTGGTCACCGGTGTAAGCGTGAACGGTGGTCATGATACCGCTCTGGATAGGAGCGTAGTCGTTAAGAGCCTTTGCCATAGGAGCAAGGCAGTTAGTGGTACAAGAAGCAGCGGAGATGATCTTGTCATCAGCGGTGAGAGTCTTCTCGTTAACAGAGTAAACGATAGTCTTGAGGTCCTTACCTGCGGGAGCAGAGATAACAACCTTCTTTGCACCGGCGTTGATGTGAGCCATGGACTTCTCGGTAGAGCAGTAGAAGCCTGTGCACTCGAGAACAACGTCTACGCCAAGCTCGCCCCAAGGGCAGTTAGCAGCGTCCTTCTCAGCATAGATCTTGAGAACCTTGCCGTCAACGGTGATGGTGTTTGCCTCGTCATCAGCAACAACGGTGTGACCGTCGTAACGACCCTGAGCGGTGTCGTACTTAAGAAGATGAGCGAGCATAGAAGCCTTGGTGAGATCGTTGATAGGTACGATATCGTAACCCTCAGCGCCGAACATCTGTCTGAAAGCAAGACGTCCGATACGGCCGAAGCCATTGATTGCAACCTTAACATTTGCCATTTTGAAAATCCTCCAAAATATAAAAAATTTAATAAACTACGTCGTGGTACTGAAAACATTTAATACC
>JAZOAA010000161.1:0-12231 GCA_045595265.1 Eubacteriales bacterium | reverse complement strand
AGCTTTCGGGCGGTCAGTGGCAGAAGCTTTCGGTTGCCAGAGCCTTCTATAAGGATTCCGACATTCTGATTCTCGACGAGCCGACAGCCTCGCTTGATGCCATAGCGGAACAGCAGGTCTTTGACAGATTCACCGAGCTATCTCGCGGAAAGCTGACCCTGTTTGTATCACACAGACTCTCCAGCGCAACAAGCGCCACGAAGATAGTCGTCATCGGCAAGGGCGAGATAGTTGAGGTCGGCACGCATGCCGAGCTGATGAAAAAGAAGGGAGAATATTACAGACTCTTCTCCACTCAGGCAAGCAGATATATCAGCGAAATCGACTGAAAAAGTAAATAAAAGTTCTCAAAAACTCGCAAAAACACGGGAATTTGAGAACTTTTTATTATATCAAAACTCATTATCGGCTATTTGGGAACAGTCTTAGTTATGCTGCGTTGTTAATATCGCCCGGCCCTGTGAAGTAATACGAGCCGATAATCGAGTAATATATTTTGTCGAGCAGCCCCTTTAGCATATTCTTATCAAACGGCAAATCAAGTCCGCACTCATCAAGCACATCGCAAAACTCACCGTCCTCATCACGCGTACTCAAGGCAGAGTAGATGCGTACGCCCTCGCCGCCGTTTTCACACTCCAAGAAGAAGATATCAAGAGATACGGCAAGAGAAGTGCAGTACGACTGAACGTAGAAGGGATATAGCACGAGGTGGTCGATAAGAACGGAGGAAATCGTCGTGTATGCCGAGGGATTAAGGTGCATTTCCTTTGCAGCCTCTCTCACTAGGCTGTTAAGATTTTCTTCCGTGACCTCATCATCCTCAAGCTCGTATATCAGCGACTCAAGCTTTGCGTAAAAGCCCTGTGTTATCAGAGTCAGGAGCGCGCTTCTCATAGAGCTGTAATAAACGTATTTATATTCGTCTGCGTTCATAATGCCGTCAAGGCGGGTAAGCGTGAGAAGCTCCAGCGACTGCGACGACACCTCGGATAAATCAAGCGACGGCGAGCTTGTGCCGCGAGAGAGCAGCTCGTAGAAGTGACCGAACTCATGCGAGAGGGTAGAGTAGTCGGTTACGTTCGAGGTCAAGGTAGTAAAGACGAACGGTGCGTCAAGCTCTGTAAGATATAGGGTAAAAGCGCCGTCCCTTCGGTTTTGAGCCTTTGGCTCAACGTCATATAGCCCCGATGCCAGCATAAATGCGTATGCATCTGCAATATCCTTATCCATATCGGTATAAGCCTTATACAGCCCGTTTATTACGCTCTCACGCGTAACCCTGATACCATTATTGTGTCTGAAATATCCGCCAAAGGCCGCTGCCTCGAGCGCCTGATATACGGGAACCGTGTACTGTGAAATTTCCTCAACGAGAGCGTCAAGCTCCTCGGGCGAGTAGTCGTGACCGCGCAGCTCGTAGGCATACTCTCTGTAATCCTCGTATCCCATAGCATCGGCGATATCCGCCCTCACCTTGACCAGCTCGCAGAACAGCTCTGCCGCGCGCTTTGACCTCGCGCGCTCGTATAACGCGTCACATTCCTTTATAGCGACGGAATATCTCACGGACCACTCTCCGTATTTATCCGCAAGCTCTTTCGCAATCTCGTCGTAGGTCTTGCTCTCGCCTTTATAATTTATCACAACCGTGGCGGTGGAGAGCGAGGTATATTCCGACGTAAGAGCCGCCTCCTGCTTTAGAAGTGACACAGCATCGTCCGTATGTCTGCCTCCGTCGGAATATTTTTCTATATGTCCTTCACCAAAGTAATCCTCTTCAAACCGCACAGCATGCTCCGAGCGCGCCGCTTCTACGTAAAGCTCCTCGAGCGCATCGGCTATATCAGGCTCCGCCTCCGAGAGCGCCGCGTACTCTGATGCCCACTCCCTGTCTGCCGAATTTTTTGACGTCATGAGGGTGAGGTAAGCGTACATAGTGCTGTAATGTGAATACAGCGGCTCAATAGTCCTGATAGCCTCAAGCTGACGGGAGTATTCAAGCTCACTTTTTGATATGATGTCCGATGCGCGGCGGATAGCCTCTATCAAATTATCGGTGTCAGGCCTCGTATACTGCAGCTCGGCGATATTTATCGGCTCGCGACCTGTGCCGCTGATATCCGGGATAAAAATCTGCTCGTCCTGACTGTTGCTCCCGCCGCCCGTCTCACCGCCAGGCTCGTCGCAGGAATACAGCATAAAGGAGAACGGTGATAAAATACATATTGTAAGCAGTGTGGCAAGCGCGCGTTTCATTAAAATATCGTCCTCCTTTTTTAATTTCTATAAATATTTTACCCAAAAATCGCTCCCTCTTCAATAATAAACAATAAACTAATTGAAAAGATTTTGTGAATTAGTTCTCCTTATCCGAGGCGTCAGCCTCAGCGCGAAGCGCCTTTAGGCAAGAGAGAATTATCCAAACTCGTTTTGAAGATGCATATTTTGTGCAATACTTCGGTAAAAATCCTTATAATATCCGCATATTATCTCGAATTTTAACCTCGTCCTGCGCAAAATCTGCTATCTTCAAAATTCAGAGAACCCTAAAGCGTGAATTTTAAGATGATTTTGGTGCTTGGCGCTCACAGCCAAGTACAACTTTGCAAGAGCGATAAGTGCCTAAAGCGCTGAAAATTCACGCTTTAGAGCGGGTTCGGATAGTTCCCTCTTGCCTAAGAAAGAAAGGGTAATCGGTAGGGGTAATACTATCCTAACCTATCCTTACCTAACCTATACTAACCTAACCTTACCTAACCTGTGTTACCGGGGTGTCAACAAAACGGCATCATTTCGTATACGCAAATTTTGACCTTTTGATACTGCCGAATTTCCGAAACCCCTTGATTTTCAAGGACTTTACCGCCTCCCCCTGCGGTGCTTTCAGAGTCTATGTTTTCAAAAAGTTTGTTTTAAGTTTGCTCACGGAATTGAAAAGTTTCAGGTAACTTTCAGCACACTTTTACAGAAGTTTTGCGAAGTTTTCGAGAGGTTTTATGAGTGTTTGGCGAAGGTTTGGTGTAGTTTTCTCATATGTTTTTGCTGATTTACTTGTGGATTGGTGTTAGTTTGCCTGTGGAAAACTTTTTTGCTTGCAACAATATTTTAGCATAGTTTTCACTATTTTGTAAGTATACCACCATTCCAAAATCAGAGCCTTGATTTTATGAATTTTTAGCAAAATGATACAAAAAATCTGCACCTTTTGTAATAAAAAAGAACGGAAGGGCCACTTCCGTTCAAATTTGAAAAAAATTTATATATTTATCCTTGGCGTCCAAGGCCTGCCGCGCCTATGATGCCTGCGTCGTTTTTCATCGCGGCTATGACGATACGCGTCTTTTTAGGATTGTTTCTCGCGTAATTTTCGCGCTCTACTATGCGTATAAGAGGCAGGAGAAGCTCGTCACCCGCGTTTGAAACTCCGCCGCCGATAGAGAGAACCTCGGGCTGAAAAATATTGACCATATTCGTTATTCCGACAGCGAGGTCGCCTATATACTCGTCTATAAGCTTTTTCGCATACACGTCCCCCATAGCCATTGCCGTAAATGCCGTCTTTGCGCTGATTTTTCCGCTGCGCTCCGCTACCTCAAAGAGAGAGGAGGGAATACCCTTCGTCTTAAGCTCTTCCATAAGCTCGCGCGTGGAATTTATAAGTCCCGTAGCCGAGGAATATGCCTCAAAGCAGCCGCGTCTGCCACAGCTGCAAAGCCTGCCGCCCGCGCGTATTACCGTGTGGCCAAGCTCCGCACCTGCAAAGTTTACGCCGCCCTTAAAGATTTTGCCCGAAAGCACGACACCGCCTCCGACACCGGTTCCCAGCGTTATCATAACCGAGCTTGACGTACCCTTTGCCGCACCCATAAGCGACTCTGCAAGAGCTGCCGCGTTCGCATCGTTTTCTATGTAAATATTTTTAATATTAAGGTGGCGTCTGAACTCGTCGCATATGGGAAAGTTTTCAAAGGGAAGATTGTTAGAATATTCTATAACACCGCTTTCGCTGTCAATGCTTCCGGGCAGCGCCATTCCGACGTATTCAATGTCATTTTCGGTAATCGAGAGCTTATCCATAAGGCTCTTTGTAAGCGATGCCATATCCTTAACGATACCCGCGCCGCCAGCCGATTTATCAGTGGGGACAGAGCCCTTTGCGACAATATTAAGCTCCCCGTCACAAATTCCTATCGCAATATTAGTTCCGCCAAGGTCGATGCCAACAGTATACATAGTGTTCTCCATAGTACAAAAATTTATCATGTATATTATATATTTTTTGAATTGCTTTGTCAAGAAAAAATCGCTCCTTTTATTAAAATCGCCTCGCCGAGCTTCATTCATAAAAAATTAACAAATATAGTTTTATAAAACTATTGAAAAATCCACAAAAATGGTATACAATATACGCGGTAAAAAATAATGTAAAATTAAGTCTGTTTGTGAGGACAAAAATGGGAAGATTTGTATATGCTGATAATGCGGCGACAACACCCGTCAGCCGCGAGGTCATAGACGCTATGATGCCCATACTCGAAACTCATTGGGGAAATCCCTCCTCTCTTCACGAGAAGGGCAGGGAAGCTAAAGAAATCCTCGATGATGCCAGAGAGCGCATAGCGAAGGTGTTTAATTGCACCGCGGGTGAGATATACTTCACCTCCTGCGGTACCGAGTCGGATAACTGGGCTATAAGAGGCGCGGCTATGCGTCTTAAAGCTAAGGGTAAAACTCATATAGTTACTTCCAAGATAGAGCACCACGCGGTGCTTCACACCTGTGAGAGTCTTGAGAAGGAGGGCTTTGAGGTTACTTACGTCGGAGTTGATTCTGACGGTGTGGTTGACCTTGCCGAGCTTGAGAGCGCCGTTACCGAAAAGACAGCGCTCGTTGCGATAATGTACGCAAATAACGAGGTTGGTACGATACAGCCTATCGAGAGAATAACCGAGATTGCTCATGCGAAGGGCGCTCTTATGTTCACCGATGCGGTACAGGCTGTCGGAAACGTGGATATAGACCTCTCTCGCCTTAAGGTCGATATGCTCTCTCTGTCGGGACATAAGATACACGCGCCGAAGGGTATAGGAATGTTATATATCCGTAAGGGCGTTGTGATAAACAATCTCGTCGAGGGCGGCGGTCAGGAAAGACGCAAGCGAGGCGGAACAGAAAACCTGCCTTATATCGTCGGACTTGCCAGAGCGCTTGAGATAGCTGCGGAGTCGGTGTCAAATCTTGATAAGGTCAGAGCAATGCGCGACAGACTTATCGAAGGGCTTACGAAGATTCCCTACACGAAGCTCAACGGTCACAGAACCGAGCGCCTTGCCGGAAACGTCAACGTAGGATTTGAGTTTATCGAGGGTGAGAGCCTGCTTTTGTGGCTTGATATAGCGGGAATTTGCGCATCGACAGGTTCTGCTTGCTCTACCGCATCGCTTGAGCCGTCACACGTGCTTATCGCTATGGGCGTTCCGCATGAGAAGGCGCACGGCTCGCTCAGGCTTTCGATTTCGTCGGAGACGACGGACGAGGACGTCGATTATATTATCGAAAACGTAACCTCGATTGTAAAGAAGCTCAGAGATATGAGTCCTCTGTGGGAGGAAGTTGTTAAAAAAGAGGCCTGTGTAAATTAATCGGTCTCAAGGAAGAAAGAAAGGCAAAAGAAAATGAAATACAGCGAAAAGGTAATGGACCATTTTACAAACCCCAGAAACGTGGGTGAGATAGAGAATGCCGACGGAGTTGGCGTAGAAGGTAACGCAAAGTGCGGGGATATTATGAAAATGTATCTCAAAATAGACGAGAACGACGTAATCGTGGACTGTAAGTTTAAGACCTTCGGCTGCGGCGCGGCTATCGCGACCTCGTCAATGGCTACCGAGCTTGTTAAGGGACATACGGTTGCCGAGGCGCTTAAGCTGACTAACAGCGCGGTAGTTGAAGCTCTTGAGGGACTTCCGCCCGTTAAGATACACTGCTCGGTTCTCGCCGAGGAGGCTATCAAGACTGCCGTTGCCGACTACTATAACAAGATTGGCCGCGAGGTTGATTTTGAGATAGAAAAGTCTCACGACGAGGAGTGATTTTTTAATGCAAACGACTTCGTTCTTTCGAGGTCGTTTGTTTGATATTTTGCCAAAAAAACAGACGAAAATGACAACTTTGATTGTCAAAAAATGCAAAAAGGAGGGAAACTATGAGGATTCTTGTGGGAATAAGCGGCGGTGTTGACAGCGCTTTTTGTTTGCTAAAGCTTATAAACGAGGGACATGACGTAGAGGCGTGCGTGCTTAAGATGCACGAGTATACCGACGTCACAGAGGCAAGAGAGGTTGTCTCGGGTCTTGGCGTCAAGCTCCACGAGGTTGACGTTACGGTTTCCTTCAATAATATTATTAAAAAGAATTTTGCAAGCGAATACCTAAGCGGCAGAACTCCTAATCCCTGCGTTTTGTGCAATGAGCGCGTTAAGATGCGCGCCCTTTACGATTACGCTATGGAGCGCGGCTTTGAAAAAATAGCGACGGGCCATTATGCGAGAATTATAAAAACGGAGCAGGGGCGTTTTGCAGTAGCTATGGCGGCTGATGAAGCGAAGGACCAGAGCTATATGCTGTATAGGCTCCCGCAGCAAATACTCGCATCGCTCGTTTTACCTCTTTCCGATATAGACAAGTCCGAGGTGAGAGAAAAATCCGCGCTTTCGGGCATTTCCGTAGCTCATAAGCGTGATAGCCAGGAAATATGCTTTTTACCCGAGGGAAATCACGCGGAATATATTGAGTCGCTCTACGGCGAGTGTCCTCGCGGCAGCTTCATATCTACCGACGGTAGAATTTTAGGCGAGCATCGCGGTATAATCAGATATACGGTAGGGCAGAGGAAGGGACTCGGAATATCCCTTGGCGAGCGCGTTTTCGTCAGCGCGATAGACCCGAAGGAAAATACGGTGACTCTCTCCCCGACGCTTGAAGGAAAGAGCGAAATCCGCCTTACCGACGTCGTACTGTCGGGCATAGGTGAGGACACGCGCGAGCTTTCCGTCCTTGCTAAAATCAGGTATAAATCTCCGCTTTACAGTGCCGCTGTACGCTTTCACGGTGACGGCACAGCCACGGTGCGTTTTGACTCTCCCGTGGTGGCTGCCCCGGGTCAATCCTGCGTGCTTTATCTTGACGGATACGTTGCTGCCGGCGGAATAATTGATGCTTAATATTCTTAATACAAGCTCCATGACGGGCGGTTTTTGCCGAAAAAGCGGCAAAGGCCGTCTTTTTTTATATTTTTCGCATGTAGAAAAAAACAAGCCTTTTTTGTGCATATTGCACACTATGTAAAAACTGGTAAAAAACGGCAAAAACCACCCCGAAAAAGTAAATAAGATTTACTGTCAAACCCAAAAATGCTCAAATTCCTTGAAAAATCTGCGGTTTTTAGTAAATTGAATTTACAATATTGCTATTTTTTTGACTTTCGCAAAAAACAATGTAAATAATTGTTTACGAAATAGAAACCGCATAAAATTTCTTGCAAAGTTTTTTTGTTTTTCCTCGCTGCGTGCCTCGAAAACGCGCGCTTGACTTTTTGTGCCTGTTATGTTATAATACTTGCGTGTATAAAAGGGAAATTATTCCTTTAGTATGCAAAAGTAATTTTGGAGGAAATCAGCAAATGAAAAAAACGATCTTTTTGAGAGCTGTTGCAATGATGCTTGCTGTCGTCGTGTCCTTTGGCGCGCTCGGCGTAGGCTCGCTTGCAGCTGAGTCTGTTAAGACCGGGTCTCTCAAAGGTGAGAGTGGCACTGCCGCTACTCTTGAGGAGATGCAGTCGCTTCTTACGACCTCGTCGTACGAGCAGTATCTGCTTTCTCACAAGGAGAGTATTAACAGTGACTCTCGTACCGAAATTCCGATTACAGTTACTAACTTCATAGGTGACGCTATGCTGGCATCGGTAAGCAAGGAGATTGAGGCATCTAAACAGAAGTCTCCTGAAAACTGGACTGGACTCGGCAGCACTGACGGGGTAGTGTTCTTACCTTCCGTAAGCTCGGACGGTAAAGCAGCGTCTGTCACGTGGAACTTTGAGGTTGAGGACGGTAAGCAGGGCTTCTATTCTATTCAGATCGAGTACTTCGACTGTATAATTGATGCCGAGAGCTACGTTGACGGTGACAAGACTGTTCCTATTCTTACTAAGAGCAGCGTCAGCGCGATAGAGCGTAAGCTTTCCATACGCGGTGTTATACCCTTCGACGAGGTATCCAGCATAAGCTTTGATAAGCACTGGGAGTATGATTACAAGACCGTGAGCGAACCTGTTGAGGTTTCCGCGGCGAAGCTTCCCTTTACCTCTATTGGCTCCGTTACCGAGTACGAGCATATCGAGAGCGGTGATAACAAGGGATACTATAAGTACGTAACCACCACCTATCCGCAGGACGGCAAGCTTATGCAGACCGTTACTACGTACAAGATTTCCCAGGATATAAACGGAAACTCCATGGCACCCGAGGCTAAGGCGATTTCCACCTGGTCGATTCATGATATTATTGATACCTCCGGTTATTCCGACGGTGCGCTTAAGTTCTATCTTGCGAACGGTACCCAGTCGATAACCCTTGAGGCTATCAAGGAGCCTATGCTCATCAAGTCGATTAAGCTTATACCCGCCGACGCGCCCGACTATCAGACTGATGCTAACGGTAACGTATACATCGGCTCGAAGTCGTCCGGCCGCTCGTACAGCGAGTATATTGATTACATAAGAGGTCTTTACAACGACGAGGCAAAGAGCGCGGGCGGTATAGGAACGGTTATCGAGGCGGAGTTCCCCGACTTCATTTCCGACTCCTCCGTTGCGGCAACTAACGATAACACCTCTGCTATCACCTCTCCCATAAGCCCCAAGGCGCAGCTTTATAACGTCATAGGCGAGAACAGCTACAGCGCTATGGGACAGTGGGCGGCATATAAGTTCTCCGTTGATGAAACCGGATTCTATAAGCTTGGCGCGAGATTTAAGCAGGATACCCTTCAGGGTATGTTCATCTGCCGAACTCTCAAGCTCTCCGGCGGTATCTACGGTGATACGGCAACCGTTCCCTTTGACGAGGCTTACCGTATCCGCTTCGGCTACGCGAGTGAGTGGCAGTCCGAATATATGGGCTACTACTACGACGAGCTTGACAGCGACGGCAACGTTGTAAGAGACGATAGCGGCAACCCCGTTCAGTCAAAGAAGGAGATTGAGCTCTTCTTCGAGGCGGGCGAAGAGTACACTCTCTATCTCGAGTGCTCTCTCGGTGACCTTAAGGAGAAGATAAAGACCGTTGAGGAATCCTTGAATATAATCAACGCTTGCTATCTCCGTATACTTCAGCGTACCGGTGCTGAGCCTGATAAGAACCAGGATTACAGCTTTATGAAGTATATGCCCGAGGTTCTCGTAAGCCTTCTTGAGCAGGCTAAGGTGCTTACCACCGTGGCAGACGAGCTTGAAGCACTTTGCGGAACTAACGGTTCTCATATAGCGACCCTTGATAACGTTGCCAGAATTCTTACCACCATGGGTGCTGACGGCGGTGAAAAGATCGCTGAAAATATGTCTAACTTAAAATCTAACCTCGGTACTCTCGGTACGTGGATAAACGACTCCAAGACCAGCTCGCTGATGCTTGACTCGGTGACCGTAGTTCCTTCCGATTCCGACGGTGACGATATTCCTTATGCAACAGCAAACTTCTTTGAATCCATTTGGTTTGAGATTTCTTCCTTCATATATTCGTTCTTCACCGACTATGATAATATGGGTCTTACCAGTGAGGAGCAGGCCGACGAGGGCGCTGTTCAGGTATGGCTCGCTATGGGTCGTGACCAGTCGCAGATATGGCGTTCGATGATTGACGCTAAGGGCGGATTTACCGATACGTACGGCAAGGGCGTAGCTCTTAAGCTCGTTACCGCGGGAACTCTTCTTCCCTCGATACTTTCGGGTAAGGGACCTGACGTTTATCTCGGACTTGGCTCGGGAGAAGTAATTAACTACGCAATTCGTAACGCTATCATAGGCGTAAGCGGAAACGCCGGCAACCTTACCGACGAGCAGAATGCAGTATTCTCTAACTATTGGTACACCGATGCAAACGGCAATGAAATAAAGTCGGAAACCAAGCTTTCCCGTGAGGAAATGGAAGCGCGCGGTCTTCGCCTTGTTTCAAACGCGTACGAGGAGGCTTCGAGACCTGAAATATTCTCAGACGCGGCGATGAAGACTCTTACGCTTTGCGACGTAACCTACGGTCTTCCTATGACGATGTCCTTCGCTATGATGTTCTACCGTATGGACGTCCTCGGCGAGCTTGGACTTGAGGTGCCTGAGACGTGGGATGAGCTTCTCGGCTCGCTTCCTATGCTTCAGTCTAATAATATGACGATAGGCGTATCTTACGTAAACGCGCTCGACTTCATGATCTACCAGATGGGTGAGAGCATGTGGAGATACGAGGGCGACGAGTACGACTCCAGATGGGCAGGCGCTGCGATAAACCTTGACTCCAACGTTTCACTTGAGGCGTTTGACTTCGTATGCAGCCTTTACACAGAGCATTCTCTTCCCGTAACCTACGATACGGCAAACCGTTTTAGAACGGGTGAGATGCCTATCACTATCGGTGACTACATTAGTATATATAATAGCCTTGTAGTATTCGCGTCCGAGATCGGCGGCGTATGGGAGTTCTCATCTCTTCCCGGCTCGAAGTATGAGGACGAGGAAACAGGCAAGGAGGTTTATAACTACGACTCTCTTGCCGGCGTTGGCGCAACCGTTCTTCTTAACGGTGCTCAGGACAGCATCGACACACTTCTTGCGTCATGGCAGTTTATGCAGTGGCAGACCAGCCGTGAGGTTCAGGCAGGCTACGGTAACGCGATAGTTGCACTTATCGGACCTGCTGCAAAGTATGAGACGGCAAACAAGCTTGCGATAAACGACCTCTCGTGGACCGCAAGGGAGAAGGCTGCTATCTCTGACCAGATGGCACACCTTGATGCGATAGTAAACTATCCCGGCTCTTACATTATTTCGAGATATATGAAATTTGCGTTCCTCGACGTATATAACGACGGGCTTCCCGCAAACGAGGCTATGATGAGCTATATCGATGCTATCAACTCTGAGCTTACGCGTAAGAGAGATGAGTTCAGCGATTATCTCTTCAGCCAGACGACGTGGGAGGATGCGGGACTTAACGCACCCCCAAAGCTTGAAAGCAAAGGAGAATGACGATGTCAGATAATGTTGTAAAAGCGACTGAAAAAAATCGTCCGCTTCAGCGTGACGAGATGTCGAAATTGCAGTGGACATGGAAAGAAATGAAGCGTAATAAGACGGCATATTTTATGCTGTTCCCGTTCCTCATTCTCTTCATCGTCTTTACGGTTCTTCCCGTTTTGCTTTCGATGCTCTTAAGTCTTACCGACTTTAACATGCTTGAGATGCCGAACTGGAAGGGAATTGAGAACTATACAAGACTCTTCCTCGATGACGACATCTTTATGCTCGCCGTACAGAACACGCTTATATTCGCGTGCATCACGGGCCCTGTTTCTTACATACTCTCGCTCCTTGTTGCGTGGTTTGTAAACGAGCTTCCCCCGAAGATCCGTGCGGTAGTAACTCTCGTATTCTATGCGCCCTCCATTTCCGGTCAGGTTTACCTTATTTGGAAGACGCTCTTCTCGTCCGACTCTTACGGCTGGGCAAACGCCACGCTTATGGATCTTGGACTAATAACCTCGCCGATACTGTGGTTTGAGGATGCTACATACGTTATGCCTCTGTGTATCGTTGTTGCTCTTTGGACCTCGCTCGGTACTGCGTTCCTTTCCTTCATCGCCGGCTTCCAGACGGTTGACCGCTCTATGTACGAGGCTGCGGCAGTTGACGGAATTAAGAATCGCTGGCAGGAGCTTTGGTACATCACTCTTCCCACCATGCGTCCTCAGATGATGTTCGGTGCGGTCCTTGCGATAACAAACTCCTTCGGCTTCGGCGGCGTTGTTACCGCGCTTTGCGGCTTCCCCTCGGTTGACTATGCGGCGCATACGATAATGCACCACCTTAGTGACTACGGCGGATCCCGATATGAAATAGGCTATGCTTCGGCTATAGCAGTCGTGCTGTTCGTTATAATGTTCACTTGTAACATTGTAATTA
>JAZOAA010000160.1:0-6729 GCA_045595265.1 Eubacteriales bacterium | reverse complement strand
TGTCGCCGCCGCCAACGATGGTGATTGCATCGCTCTCCGCAAGAGCCTCTGCAACTGCTATGGTCCCCTTTGCAAGAGTGGGGTTCTCGAATACGCCCATAGGACCGTTCCAGATAACAGTCTTTGCGCTGAGAACTGCATCAGCAAACATCTTTGCGGTCTTGGGACCGATGTCAAGACCCTCTTTGTCAGCTGGAATCTTGTCAACGTCAACATAGTCAACATCAACAGGAGCATCAATGGGGTTCGGGAAGGAATCAGCAACCGCGGTGTCGATAGGAAGAAGAAGCTTAACGCCCTTTTCCTCCGCCTTTGCCATCATTTCCTTACAGTAATCAATCTTGGTCTCGTCAAGGAGAGAGTTACCAACGCCGTAGCCCTTTGCAGCAGCGAAGGTGTAAGCCATACCGCCGCCGATGATGAGGGTGTCAACCTTGGTGAGAAGGTTGTCGATAACGTTGAGCTTGTCTGCTACCTTTGCACCGCCGAGGATAGCAACGAAGGGACGCTCGGGATTCTCAAGAGCCTTACCCATTACGGAAATCTCTTTCTCAATAAGGTAGCCGCAAACTGCGGGAATGTAATCAGCAACACCTGCGGTAGATGCGTGCGCTCTGTGAGCCGCACCGAAAGCGTCGTTTACGAAGATGTCAGCATAGGAAGCAAGCTCCTTTGCGAAATCTGCGCCGTTCTTGGTTTCTCTTGCATCAAAGCGGGTGTTCTCGAGAAGAACAGCCTTACCTGCCTCAAGAGCTGCAACCTTAGCCTTTGCATCAGCGCCGATGATGTCCTCTGCGAAGGTAACGGTACCCTCTCCGAGAAGCTCGTTAAGTCTTGCTGCCACGGGCTTAAGGGTAAGCTTTTTCTTATCGGAAACGAGAGCCTTTGCGAGATAGTCGGCGGTAGCCTGTGCTCTCTCTGCCTCGGGAAGAGCCTCAACTGCCTTCTTCTCCTTCTTGGTAAGGCCGAAGCCCTCGGTGAAGATAGAGTGGGGCTTGCCCATATGGGAGCAAAGAATTACCTTTGCGCCATTGTCTAAAAGATACTTGATTGTGGGAAGAGCGCCGATTATTCTCTTATCAGAGGTGATAACGCCGTCCTTCATAGGAACGTTAAAATCGCAACGGACAAGGACTGTCTTGCCTGCAACTTCTACGTTTTCAATGTTCTTCTTGTTGTAAGCTGCCATTATTTTGTTCTCCTTTTAGGATAAATTTTTTACCACATTATATATTAACATAAACGCCCGCGATAGTCAAGAGCTTTGTTAAAAAAATCACGAAATTGATATTTGGTATTTATGGCTTTTTCGGCAAGGTATAGCTTGCTGTTTTCATCAAAAAATCAGCATCTTTCTTATAAGCTTCAACCGATTCAAAAAAATTATTAAATTCTGCAAGGCAGTCTTTATTTAAGGCGGACTCAATTTCTTCTATGCTTTGAAGAGCGTAGATTTTTGAAATATATTTCAGCGCGCCTTCTTTTGATAAAATAAAGGCTTTTTTCGATATTTCGTTTTCGTTTATGCAATCGGGGAAATAATAAAAATATACGTACGCTCTAAAATTTATAATATCGAATGAATTCTTTATTTTCCTGTCAAGTTCCTTCATCTTTTCTCCTTTTATCTTTTTGAAAATAACATTTAATATATTGTATCATATTCATTGTGACAAGTCAACAACAAGTCTTATTCATTATGACATTTTTGTGCTGTGTATATGATATAATGTGACACAGATAGGGGGTGTAATAATGAAAATTCCTGACAAGGCTGAATTTGGCGAAAGACTTGCTAAATTAAGAATAGCAAAAGGCGTTTCAGCGCGCGAAATGAGTTTAGCAATCGGTCAGCATCACGGGTATATATCCAGTATAGAAAACGGAATAAATTATCCTGCCATGCAAGGATTTTTCTACATTTGCGAATATCTTGACATTACGCCTCAAGAATTTTTCGATTTTGATACCGCTTCTCCGAAAAAGCTCTCAAAGCTGGGCGAGAAAATGAAGCATCTCAAAACCGAACAGTTAGCACTCATTGAATCTATGGTAGATAATATGAAATAAATTTTTTCGTCTTAGACCCAATAAAAATCTCCCGGACTGTGCATGTTCTCCGTTAAGGATAACGCGCATAATCCGGGAGATTTTTTGTTAAACGGCTGATTTATAACATTACTCGCCTGCCACGCTCATATCGGGGATTAAGACGTATGGCGAGCCAAAGGTTGTGTAGCTGCCCGAAACTCCGACCTCTACCGTATCGGAAAGGGCGGTGATGTTTTTAAGAAGGTCGAAGAAATTGCCCGCTACGGTAAAGGACTTTACACTCTCGCACACCTTTCCCTCTCTTATTACAAAACCTGCGCTTTCAAGCGAAAAATCGCCCGTAGACGCATTCGTGCCGGCATGAAGTCCGTTAAGCGTTGTGATAAGAAGTCCGTCGCCAGCCATGCAAAGCAGCTCATCGACTGTTTTATCCCCCGCCTCGATGCAAAAGGCATAGGGGGTGGTGATTACAGGAGAGGAATATCCAGATTTTCCGCCATTTCCCGTCGATTTGCGACCTGCCTTTGCTGCGGTTTCGCGATTGTAAAGTAAGGTTTTCAAAATTCCGTTTTCAACAACGTTTTTTCGATAGGTGGGAACACCCTCGGCATCAAACGGTGTGGTTACTGTGGCTCCCTCCCTCTGCGGGTCGTCGGTTATAGTTACTATTTCAGAGGCTATAATCTCGCCCTCCTTGCCTTTAAGGAGTGAAAGGCCTGACTGGGCGCTTTTTGCCGAAAAGACGGAGATAAATGCCGAAAGAAGCTGGCGCATACGGCGCGGGTCGATTACGATATTGTATTTTCCGCTCTTCACACCCACAGCGCCTATTTTATCCTCGGCTGTTTTTATCGCTTTTTTTGCAAGGGCGTCAAGGTCGGTATCATCGTTATAAAGTGCAAGCTCGTAGCCTGACTCGCGCTCACCTCTGTCCGCGACAACGGCAGAGATATTAACGTAGTTTATCCCCGCGCTGTTCTCAAGGTCAAGCCCCTCGGAGTTTGATATTCTGACAGTAAATGATGAAGAGCCTACCGAGCTTTCGGTGCCGTCGGTTACCTTATCTGAAATTTTATAGGCTCTGCTTGCAAGGTCGATAGCGGTTTTTTTGATTTTTCCCGCATCAAGCTCGGAAAAGTGTGCGTCATCACTCTTTTCGTACTCCTCTGCGCCTTTATATATTCCGGATACGTCTTCCTTTTCAACAGCTTTAGCATTTTCTGCCGCGCGGAAAACAAGAGAGCGAAGCTCCGATTCTTCAAAAAGCTCCGTTGCCGCATAGCCTATTTTACCGCCGCAGGCAACTCGAAGGCAAATACCGCGAAAGTCCGTGGAAGAAAAAGCGCTTACCTCCTTGTTAAGAGTTTCTACCGATACATCGGAGCCTTCTTTATAATATATTTCATACTCCGAAAGAGAGAGTCTTTTACACTCCTCGGCTACTGTTGCTTTTATTTTTTCGTAATTCATTATTTTCTGCCTCCTACGGTAATCTTTGACACTCTGATGAGAGGCTGTCCGACGTCGGTGGGTACAGAGCCGGAGGAGCTGCCGCACATTCCCTGCCCTACGTCAAGATTGTTTCCTACCATATCGATATTCTGTAATATATCCGAGCCGTTTCCTATGAGGGACGCACCTCTTACCGCCTCGCATATTTTTCCGTTTCTCACTATATATCCCTCGTTGACGGCAAAATTAAATGCTCCTGTCAGAGGATTTACAGAGCCGCCTCCCATGGACTTTGCATACAGGCCGTACTCGATAGAGGCGATAATATCCTCGTTTTTATCTGGGCCGTTTGCAATAAAGGTGTTCGTCATGCGCGAGGTCGGCTCGTAAAGATAGCTCTCTCTTCTGCCGCTGCCCGTCATAGCCATACCCATTCTGCGTGAGCCGAGGCGGTCTATCATATAGCCCTTCAGAATTCCGTTCTCGATAAGAACGTTTCTCCTTGTGGGTGTTCCCTCGTCGTCTATATTCACAGAGCCCCACGCATTAGGTATAGTTCCGTCGTCTATTGCCGTAACCTTTTCACCTGCTATTTTTTGTCCTAATTTTCCAGCCATCTGAGAGCGTCCCGTACCAACGGCACAAGCCTCAAGCGAGTGTCCGCACGCCTCGTGGAATATAACTCCGCAAAAGCCGTTTTCGATAGCTACGGTCATCTCACCCGCGGGGCAGTAGTCAGCCTCCAAATTTACTATCGCCTGCTTTGCGGCGCATATTCCGATATCGCGAGGCGGGAAAAGCTCGAAGGTTTCAAGTCCCATACTGCGACCCGGCGAGCATCTGCCGGACTGGTTTTCTCCGCCCGACGATGCTACCGCGTTGACAGCCATTCTGGTGCGGGTGTGCCTGTCCGTAACGAAGAGTCCCTCACTGTTTGCTATACATATTTCACGCTCGACTCCGATAATAGTACCCTGCGCCTGCGCTATTCTCTCATCATATTCCGATGCGGCAAGGCACGCCTCCTTAAGAAGCTCGCATCTGAGCTTTATATCCGAGGAAAGAGGCGGGATTTTGACAGGGTGAATATCCTTTGCCTCCGATGCGTGCAGGGTAACCGACGGTGATGCGGCACTTATGTCGCTTATGGCTTCCTTAACCGCCCTTGCGCATTTTACAAGTCCATCTCTCGTGGTATCCGAGGTTGACGAATAAACCGTTCGCGTGCCTAAAAACGCCCTGATGCCGACACCGCTTACGGTATTGTCCGATACGGAGTCTATTCTGCCGTCTACAAGGCTTACCACTCCGTTTCTTGTTATTTCATAAAATATTTCAGCAAAGTCGGCACCGCCCGACAGAGCTATTCCGATAGCCTCCTCGGCATAAATTTTGTTTAACATACACTTCTCCCGTGTGATAAAATTATTTGTTTGCGATTTTGTGATTAGAATTTTTACTTGACATTTTTGTGATAAAATGGTATCATTTTATATTGAAAGGCAAGGATATACTAAATGAGCAAAAAAGAGGACCTTAGAGTAAAGAAAACAAAGATGGCGCTTTTTGACGCCTTTACCGAGCTTATGTCAGAGGAGACGTTTGAAAATATAAACGTAAACTCACTTTGTGACAAGGCTGGAATAAGGCGGGCAACGTTTTATAAGCATTTTTCCGACAAGTACGATTTTTCCACCTATTACATCAGAGCTTTGCGCGTAAAATTTGACAACAGGGCTGACGTAAGGGTGTCGCTTGCTCAAAACGATACTACGTATTTTGCAAATTACGCTAAACGAATCGTTGAATTTATAGACGAAAACGAGGCGTTTTTTTCAAATTTGTTAAAAAGCAATCTATTCCACGTCATATACGATATGATAATATGCCAAAACTACAAGGATACAAGGGACAGACTTCAAAAAAGCGTTGATTCGGGTCTTAAGCTTCACTCCTCTGTTGACAGTGTGGCAAGCATGATAACGGGAGGCGTTGCAGCCACCATATATATATGGCTCATCTCGGGTAAAAAAACCTCTGCTCTCGAGCTTGCAAGCGAGCTTAGCAAGCTAATCAATCTCGTGATTGAAGGAAAGCGTTAAAATAATATTAAAGGCAGGCGCGAAAAATCAACGCGCCTGCTTACTTTTTATTTGTTAGAATTAATGTAAGGGAGATATGCCTTAAGATAATCTATTCCCGAAAACAAAGTCGCGAACGCCATAACCGCCATAGAGGCATACGAGAGAACGTGATACTCTGTGAAAATAGGAAGGAAGAGCATTGGCTCTACGATAATAGCCACGGTTCCCACCATTTGCGAAACTGTTTTTATCTTACCAAGCAAGGACGCCGCCACAACGATACCGCTGTTTCCCGCAACTACAAGACGAAGACTGGTTACACCAAGCTCGCGTAAAAGTATAATAAGAACAACCCACACGAAAACGGTAGCTAAGGTCATCTCACCTCTCAGACACATCCACAAGAGAATGGCAATCATCGAGGAAAGAACCATAAACTTATCTGCAAGCGGGTCGATAAATTTGCCGAAATCGGTAACGAGATTATACTTTCTCGCAATTTTTCCGTCAAGCATATCAGTAAGTCCCGTTATAACGTAAACGAGCGCGGGAACGATAAAGCCCCACACCTCTATATCACGCATAAGTAAAAGCGAAAGCACGAACAGAGGAACAAGAGCCACCCTGATAAGCGAAAGTATATTCGGAACGTTCATCGTCCTGTTTTTCATCATCTCACTCCTTATAAATAGGTATTACAAAGCGACCTCGCCTAAAAGGTCGTAATCAAGCGCCTCGGTAACCTTGACTTCAACGAACGCGCCGGGGTTTATCCTTCTTCTTGACTTGAAATAAACTTTGCCGTCAACGTCGGGCGCATCGGCATACGAGCGTCCGTAATACACCTCGGCAACGGTGTCGTATCCGTCGCAAAGAACGGTGAGCGTGCTGCCAACCTTTGCCGAGCTTATTTCCTCCGCTACCGTAAGCTGAGTCTGCATCAGGATATCGTATCTGTCCTGCTTTACCTGCTCGTCTATCTGTCCGTCCATATCAGCGGCGGGTGTTCCCTCCTCTGCCGAGAAGGTAAAAGCGCCAAAGCGCTCGAAACGTGCCTCCTTGACAAATTCGCAAAGCTCGCCAAAGTCCTCCTCCGTCTCACCGGGGAAGCCGACCATAGCCGTTAAGTCGGATCGTAGCC
>JAZOAA010000159.1:0-11672 GCA_045595265.1 Eubacteriales bacterium | reverse complement strand
TATCTTGCGGTAACCTACGTTGTAATTTCCTTTACGGCGCTCTGCCTTCTCCGTTATATAACGTACGGCAACCTGTGCTTCTTCCTTGTTTTCGTTGCCGCGTGGGGCACTGACTCCGGCGCTTACGTTGCGGGAACTCTCTTTGGAAAGCATAAGCTTATACCCGAAATCAGTCCGAAAAAGACGGTTGAGGGAGCTGTCGGAGGCATATTCCTCTCAACGCTTATATTTGTGATTTACGGTATATGTATAGAACACTTTACCGACGTTACGGCAAATTACGTAATTCTCGTAATTTCGGGAATACTTCTTTCTGTCGTAGCGCAGATAGGCGACCTTATCGCCTCGCTGATTAAGCGTGAGCACGGAATTAAGGATTATGGCAATCTTCTTCCCGGACACGGCGGAATTATGGATAGGTTTGATTCTATCCTTGCGGTATCCACACCGCTTATAATGCTCTGCCTTGTTTGCTCACCCTTCAAATAAAATTATCATTACCGCCATCACCAAATCGGTATGGCGGTTTTTGAACCCCGGCCGTACTTACGGCTAAGGAAAGGACACTAATATGAAAACAATAGCAGTTCTCGGTGCGACAGGCTCTGTCGGACTTCAGGCGCTTGACGTTGCAAGACAGAGAGGATATCGCGTTGATTTTCTCTCAGCTAATAAGGATTTTAGGTCACTCGAGTCGCTGGCGCGTGAATTTAAGCCAAGGGAGGTTGCGCTTGCCGACGCGCGCGCAGCTTCATCACTCAGAACCGCGCTTGCGGATACTGATATCAAGGTTCTTGCAGGCAAGGGCGGTATAGAGCAGGGCATACACAACTCCGAGTCTGAGGTTGTTATAAATTCGATTCTCGGTGAGGCGGGGCTTATGCCGACTCTTGCCGTTATAGATTCGGGTAAAAGACTCGCTCTCGCAAACAAGGAGTCGCTCGTTATAGCGGGCGATATAGTTATGGCTCGCGCGAGAGAGCGCGGAGTCGAGATTCTTCCCGTTGACAGCGAGCATTCCGCAATTTTTCAGTCACTGAAAGGCGAAAATTACGGTAAAATACAGCGTATAATACTGACTGCCTCGGGCGGTCCGTTTTATAATAAAAGCCGCGAGGAGCAGAGGTCGCTTACGCTTGAAGACACCCTCGCGCACCCGACGTGGAAAATGGGTAAAAAAATAACAGTCGATTCCGCAACTCTTATGAATAAGGGCTTTGAGATAATCGAGGCGGCGCATCTTTTCGGTGTCGGTGAAGAAAAAATCGAGGTCGTCATTCATCGCGAGAGCATACTTCACTCCGCCGTTGAATATCTTGATAATGCTATTATCGCGCAGCTCTCTCCGCCAGATATGCGTATGTGCGTGCAGTATGCCGTAGATTATCCCGAAAGATTTTCGAGCATGGGCGCAAGGCTTGACTTTTTCTCACTCGGTAAGATGACGTTTGCCGCCCCGGATACCGTGGCGTTTCCGCTTCTTTCTCTTGCAAGGCGCGCCTGCCGTGACGGCGGAGCTATGGGTGCTGTGCTGAATGCGGCTGACGAGGAGGTTGTTTCCTCATTCCTTAACGGTGAGATATCCTTTTACGATATTTCAGAGCTTGTATACAGAGTGTATGATAAGCTCTCATCGGGTAATAATGTCCGAGAGATGTCGGGTATTCTCACGCTTGCATCAGAGGCGCGCAAAATAGCAAAAGCATATATAAAGGAGAAAAAATAAATTTGGATGCTATTTTTACGGTTATAATAGCAGTTTTAGTCTTTGGTCTTTTAATTTTAATTCACGAGCTTGGACATTTCCTTTTTGCGAGGCTCTTCGGAGTTACCGTTGAGGAATTTTCTATCGGAATGGGTCCGCGCCTTATAAGTCGGGTGTCGGAAAAAACGGGTATACGCTACTCCTTGGCTCTTATCCCCTTCGGCGGCTACGTCGCTATGGCGGGTGAGAACGATGAGTCAGACGACCCGAACGCATTTGATAAAAAGCCCGCCTGGCAGAGATTTATAATAACCATCGCCGGCGCTTCGATAAATATTATAGCGGGCTTTATAGCTATGATAATATATACCTCCGTCACAAGCATCGGAGGAACGGAAATTTATGATTTTCCCGAGCACAGCTTCGATATTCGCTCTGAGGACTCGGGACTTATGGCGGGTGACGTAATAACGCACGTTGACGGTGTCAGCGTCGGCATTGCCGACGAGCTGTCGTATGAAATAATGAGAAGAGGCTACGAGCCGATAGATATCACCGTTATACGTGACGGTAAGACTTTGACTCTTACTGACGTCGTATTTCCTACCGATACACAGTCGGGGCAGACCTTCGGAATTATGGACTTCAGAGTTCTCGGCAAGAGAGATAAGAGCGTATTTGAGGTGCTTTCATTTTCGGTACGCAAGTCCGTTCTGATGATGCGTATGTGCTGGGAGTCGCTCTTTGATTTGATTACGGGCAGATATACGCTGGAGGCTGTTTCAGGCCCTGTCGGAATATCGGGAGCGATAGGCGAGGCTGCCGCGGCAGGTGCTGAACCGCTTCTGTATATTGTAGCTATGATAAGCATTAATCTCGGAGTTATGAACCTTCTTCCCATTCCCGCCCTCGACGGCGGCAGGACGATAACGCTGCTCTGCGAGATGATAACGAGAAAGCGCATACCGCCGAAGGTGGAAAACACGGTAAACACCGTCGGTCTTATGGTATTGTTAGGTTTTTCCTTCCTAATATTAATTAAAGACGTATTAAGTATAATTTTTTAAGTATATAAATGGAGGTTGCTTTTGATGAGTGGGTATGAGCGAAGAGCCAGCCGTGCCGTTAAGGTCGGTAATATAACCGTGGGAGGACTCTCTCCTATAAGCGTGCAGTCTATGACAAACACCGACACCCACGATGTCGAGGCAACTTACAGGCAGGTTCTTCGCCTCTCGGAGTGTGGGTGCGATATAGTGCGGCTCACAGCTCCAGATATAGAGAGCGCCCGGACCTTTTCCGAGCTTAAGAAGCGCGGAATAACGCTCCCGCTTGTCGCAGACGTGCATTTTGACTATAAAATAGCAATAGCGGCAATCGAGGCGGGTGTTGATAAGGTGCGTATAAATCCCGGAAACATCGGCTCGCGCGAGCGCACCTTAGAGGTAGTCAAGGCGGCAAAGGAGAGAGGCGTGCCAATCAGAATAGGCGTAAACTCAGGCTCTGTTGAAAAGCGGCTTTTAGAAAAGCACGGAGGCCCGACTCCCATGGCACTTGCCGAGAGCGCACTCTCGCACGCAGCAATACTTGAGGAGCTTGATTTTCACGACATAGTTCTGTCAGTCAAGGCTTCAAACGTGCAAAACATGATTGAAGCGAACAGAATTTTGTCAGAAAAAGTAAACTATCCGTTACATTTAGGCGTTACAGAAGCGGGAGCAAGCACTTCTGCCATAGTTAAGAGCGGTATCGGTGTAGGAACGCTTCTTGCCGAGGGAATAGGCGATACAATCAGAATTTCACTTACGGACGACCCCGCTGAAGAGGTCTATGCGGCGAGAGAAATACTCTCGGCACTGTCGCTTACAAGCGAAAAGAAGCTTGAAATAATCTCATGCCCTACCTGCGGAAGAACGAAAATAGACCTTATCTCGCTGGTGAAGAGCTTTGATGAGCGCATCAAGGCGGAGGGGCTTGATAAAAAGCCTATCAAGGTTGCGCTTATGGGTTGTGCGGTAAACGGTCCGGGCGAGGCTAGAGAGGCTGATATAGGTGTCGCGGGAGGCGACGGGTGCGCTCTGCTCTTTCGTGCGGGCGAGCCTATAAGAAAAATTAATGAAGATAGAATTTTAGACGAGCTTATCGAAGAGATAAAGCGTCTATAACATAAATTTGAAGTTTAAGGAGCAGGATAATGCAGACGGAAAAGAAGTTTTTTGACGTGTTTTCAAGATATACTCCCTCGAGTGAAAAAAGGGAGCTTCTTTTGCGCGCTCACTCAGCCCGCTTCAGATATACTAAAGAGCCTGTGCGCTTTGAGATAGACCTCTCGTTTGACTCTCACGAGGACTCCGAGCTTATATACGAGATAGAGGACGAGTGCCGTGAGCTTTATTTCGCGGAGTCCTTTAAGATACTGCCGCACTTTGCCGAGTCCGTCTTTACTATGGAGTATTTTGACGAGATTGCCTGCGAGGCAGCGCTGTGCGGAGCTGTTACGAACGGATTTTTCTCCGGTGCGCGCTATAACGACGACGGTCAGACGATAACCGTGTCCATTCCCTTTGCTAAAGAGGGCGTAGACTTCGTTAAGGGCGCGAATACCGAGCAGATTCTTGCAAATATCTTACATAGCAGATATAACGTAGTAAGGAAGGTCGTAATTACCGAGGGCGAGGGAGCTGACGAGCGCCGCGCCGAGTGGGAGAGAAAGCGTGCCGATATCATTCAGCGTGCCGAGATTGAGGGACGCGAGAGAGCGCTTGCCGAGCGAGCCGCAGCTATGAAGGCGCATGCAGAGGCGGTGAAGGAGGCAGACCCGTATGCCGATTTTGAAGCCCGCGCGGGTATTTCCTCTGCAACGGGCAACACCGAGATGATAAGCGAGACCGTCTATACGATAGGCGCAACGACTTATGATTTTTCCGAGTGTGAGATGGTATTTGGCGAGGATTTTGACGTATCGGAGCCGACACCCCTTGCTTCCGCTTCCACCTTCAGAGGCCGCAGCGTATTCCTCGGTACAGCCTTTGAGGTTACGATGAAGGAAACCAGAGCCGGTGATAAAACCAACTGCACGATAGGCATTTCTGACGGTGCATCGGCTATTTATGTAAAGAAAACTTTGCAAAATGACGAGTTAGGCTGGGTAAACGACCTTGCGGGAGCTGTTAAAAAGGGTAAGAAAAAAATGCTTCCCCTTGCAGTTTTCGGCAGAGTCCAGATTGATAAATTTGATAACGAGCCGTTCCTCTCGCCCATCGGCATAAAGAGAATAAAGGTTAAAGAAAGACAGGACAAGGCAGAGAAAAAGCGTGTTGAGCTTCACCTGCACACCAATATGTCGCAGATGGATGCGATAATTACGCCGCGTGAGCTTATCGACACCGCTACGCGCTGGGGACACAAGGCGATAGCCGTCACAGACCACGGCAACGTTCAGGCGTTTCCCGAGGTTATGCTTGCGCTCGAGGGGTCGGGCAACGAGGACTTAAAGATTCTCTACGGCATAGAGGCGTATTACGTAAACGACACGGAGAGGTGCGTTTTCGGTAAAAATTATCCCGCCTTTGACGAGGAGATGATAGTCTTTGACCTTGAGACGACGGGACTTTCGAACAGAACGTGTAAAATCATAGAAATCGGCGCGGTTAAAATACGCGCAGGGCAGGTTGTCGAGGTGTTCGACACCTTCGTTGACCCCGAGTGCGAGATAAGCGAGGAGATAACGAATCTCACCTCGATAACGAACGATATGGTAAAGGGCGCACCGAAGGAGAGAGAGGCGGTTGAGAAATTCCTTGACTTTGCGGGGGACAGGCTTCTTATCGCACATAACGCAGGCTTTGACGTCGGATTTATCCGCGTTGCGTGCGAAAGACACGATATTCCCTTTAAGAATACCTACCTTGACACCGTCGGACTCTCAAAATACGTAAACCCCGAGTTAAAAAAGCATAAATTAAATATCATAGCCGAGCATTACGGCCTCGGCGACTTCCACCATCACAGAGCCTCGGACGATGCCAGAATGCTTGCCGAGATATTCTTCGTGATGCAGAAGAGACTTCGTGAGGAGGGAATTGCCGACTTTGAGCGAATGGTTGACGCCATGAGCGAAAAGACCGACCCCTTAAAGCTCCCGAGCCACCATATGATAATCTTTGCGAAAAACAAGGAGGGCTTAAAGAATCTCTATAAGCTGATATCAATAAGCTACCTTGATTATTACAGAAGAAATCCCCGTATGCCGAAATCTGTCATAGAGCAGTACAGAGAAGGACTTATAATCGGCTCTGCCTGCGAGGCGGGAGAGCTGTACAAGGCAATACTTGACGGCAGAAGCACGCAGGATATCGAGGATATTGCCGAGTTTTACGACTACTTTGAGATACAGCCGATATGCAACAACCGCTTCCTCGTTGACGAGGGCAAGGTGCGCGACGATGAGGCATTAAGGGACATAAACAGAAGAATCTACGAGCTTGGTAAGAGGCTCGGAAAGCCCGTGTGCGCGACCTGTGACGCTCATTTTCTCAACAAAGAGGACGAGATATACCGCCGTATACTCCTTGCGGGCATGAAGTTCTCCGACTGTGATAAGGAGATGCCGATATACCTGCGCACCACCGACGAGATGCTTGAGGAATTTGCATATCTCGGAGAAGAGGCGTGCTACGAGGTAGTTATCGAAAATCCTAATAAAATTGCCGACCTGGTTGAAAAAATACGCCCGATTCCCGAGGGCAGATACGAGCCTGACCTCCCGGGAGCTAAAGAGGAGCTAGAGTCGTCCTGCTGGCAGAGAGCGCACGACTGGTACGGTGATGTTCTTCCCGAAATAGTTGAAAAGCGTCTTGAGAAGGAGCTTACCTCTATTATCAAGAACGGCTTTGCTGTGCTTTATATGATAGCGGTAAAGCTTGTTGCCTATTCCGAGAGCCTTGGCTATCAGGTAGGCTCGCGTGGCTCTGTCGGCTCGTCGTTTGTTGCTACGATGTCGGGTATTTCGGAGGTAAACCCGCTTCCGCCTCATTACAGATGCTTAAAGTGTAAATATTCCGAGTTCTTTACCGACGGCTCTGTTGGCTCCGGCTTTGACCTTGACGATAAGAGATGCCCCGTCTGCGGTGAATGGCTCTATCAGGACGGACATAATATACCCTTCGAGACCTTCCTCGGCTTCCACGGCGACAAGTCACCCGATATCGACCTTAACTTCTCGGGCGACGTGCAGGGTAAGGTACATAAGTACACCGAGGAGCTGTTCGGCGTAGGTCATGTGTTCCGCGCGGGAACGATAACGGGCCTTGCCGACAAGACCGCGTGGGGATATATAAACAAATACCTCGAGGAGCGTAAGATAAAGATACCAAAGGCTGAGGTCGGCCACATGGTCACCAAGATTATGGGTATCAAGAAAACTACGGGTCAGCACCCGGGAGGCATCATAGTCGTTCCCAACGAGTACGATATTTACGATTTCACCCCCGTTCAGCACCCTGCCGACGACCCGAAGGCAGATACCGTAACCACCCACTTCCAGTTCTCATATCTTCACGACACGATACTGAAGCTCGACGAGCTTGGACACGATATTCCGACCAAGTATAAGATGCTTGAGAAGTATACGAACACCTCGGTTTTAGACGTTAAGATGAACGATAAGACCGTCTATGAGATATTCTCATCGACAAAGCCTCTCGGCATCACACCCGAGCAGATAGGCGGTTCACAGCTTGCAACCTTCGGTATACCCGAGTTCGGCACTCGCTTTTTACAGCAGGTGCTCCTTGATGCGAAGCCGAAAAACTTTGCCGACCTTTTACAGATATCGGGTCTTACGCACGGCACGGGCTGCTGGCTCGGCAACGCGGACGAGCTGATAAAGCAGGGAATATGCGACATTTCGGGCGTTATCGGCTGCCGTGACGATATCATGAATGCGCTTATCCGCTACGGCCTTGACAATTCCACAGCCTTCAAAATTATGGAGAGCGTGCGTAAGGGGAAGGGTCTTACGGAGGAGTGGAAGGAGATAATGAGGCAGAATAACGTGCCGGAATGGTACATCGACTCCTGCCTGAAGATAAAATACATGTTCCCGAAGGCTCACGCCGCAGCATACGTTATGTCGGCGATACGTCTTGTGTGGTACAAAATATATTATCCAATGGAATTTTATGCGGCCTTCCTTACGGTTGCACCGGGCGGCTTTGACGCTGAGATAGTCGGCGGCGGCTACGATAAGGTAAACTCTACCATAAAGGAGCTTGAAGCAAAGGGAAACGAGGCTACGGCGAAGGACAACGAAACCTGCCAGACTCTCTACCTTGTCCGTGAGGCGCTCGCAAGAGGCGTCAGGTTCTTAAACGTTGACCTGAAAAAGTCGGATGCGACAGCCTTCTTACCCGAAAACGGAAATATCCGTATGCCCTTCAACTCGCTTCCCGGTCTTGGCGACAAGGCGGCGGCTAAAATAATAGAGGTCAGAGATAACTTCGATATCTACTCGATAGAGGAGCTTCGCGAGCATACGGGAGTGTCAAAGGCGGTAATAGAGCTTTTGAGAAGAAACCGCGTCCTCGACGGACTGTCCGAAACCAACCAATTTTCAATGTTTTAATCTGCATAGCTTTCCGAAAAAAAAGCTCCCTTGTGTAAAGGGAGCTCCCGACAGGGTCGGGTGAGGGATTGGTATCAATCATCCGATAAGTAATAACGCCAGCAGCATAAGAGCAATTTCGAGGTCTCCGTCCTTGGAGAAAATCAAGAAGAGTGCCGCTGCTATTATAAGTATTTCTTCAGTGCCTATTTTAGGCAGCTTCAGCGAGGAAATTCCGAAAAATCCCCTATCCCCGAAAAGCCCGGATAAAAACGACTGTCCCTTGCTGACACCCGCGCTTACCTCAGCCGCCTCTGACACAGTCTCTTCAATTTCTTCGTGCGTATCCTGAATATCGGGGGTGTCAGGCGGTGCAAATGCCGTACCGCCGTAGCTTTCGGGCAGAGAACTGTTTTCGCTCTCGGTCGTATAGAAGTTGCGTGAATACATTTCTTATTCCCCCCTCATCATTTCGAGTATGCCCATTATTGATATCATAGAGTCAATAGCCTTTGCGCGCTCTGCCGAGACGTAGGGCTTCATAGCGCACAGAAGCTCTGTTCGGTTTCTTGCGTGGTGCGAGGTGCTTGGCTCAGCTATGGGAGGGGCTGTGGCTTGCACGCTTTGTACTTCTGTAACAGAGGTCGGCGCCGCCTCCGGTGCGGGAGACGCTTGCTCGCTTTCTTTTCCGTCGCTTTTCATAAGAGAGGATATTTCCTCAATTATCGACGGATTTTCCATAATCAGCCGAACCACCTTTGATACGTCGGGTGTCTGCTCGCTCATTTTTTCATCCCCTTTTTGTAAGAATTGACGAGCCTTGCCGCCTCCATAGGCGATATTTTGTTTCCAAGAGCAAGCTCCCTTAATTTATCAAGGTCCTTTTTTGGCGGGGTGTCGCTCGGAAGCTCAAAGCCGAACGACGATGCGATTTTTCTCACCTCGACCCACATTTTATCGTCCGGCATAGCCGCAATTGACTCAAGCTCTTCTCGTGACAGCTTCATCAGAAAACCTCCTAGAAATAGTTTTTTTACCATTATATGACGCACGCTTCTGTGTGCCACAAGGAAATTTTATGATTTGCTTATGTTTTTCGGATTCCCACGGAACAAACCTTTATATAAAGCGCGCCCTTATGAAGCACCCAGATGCCGAGGTCGTATTTTTCCTCGGTGACGGACTTTCGGATATAGAGTCGCTCGCAGGTTATGATATCGGTAAGCGCACGTGGATATACGTCAGAGGAAACTGCGACACTTGCGGTATAGTTAACGGAAATTTAGTTAAAAAAACAGAACAGATAACCGTAAACGGCAAGCGTATAATATTAACCCACGGCGACCTCTTTGGCGCAAAGCTTGGGTACGACGGACTTATAAGACTGGCAGAGGAGAGGGAAGCCGATGCCGTACTCTTCGGCCACACGCACCTGCCGTATGAAAAATACGTTCCGTTAAACGAAGGCGGCGTATATCTTTTTAACCCCGGCAGTATAGGTCAGGGCAGGGGCGGCAGCTACGGAGTTATAGATGTTTCAGACTCTGGGCTGTCCTTTTCGCACCTGGCTTTTATGTAAAAAACAAACTTTTTATTGAAAATTCCATATATTTATGATAAAATAATTAATAAAAAAAGCCTTGCCTAAAAGTGAGGGCAGGGCAAACGCAGATAAACCGAGAGGAGAGTGATTTGTGTGCCACCGCGTATGAGAGGACAGATGTCCGACGGAATAGAGAAGCCGAAAAGGCTCGCCGACGTGCCGAGATATATTATGCTTTGTACTAAGGGCTTTTTCAAGAGGCTTTTTTACATAGTTTCGCTTGTTTTTGAATCCGCACCGCACCTACTTTTTGCAATGATAGCGCTCTGTATTTTGAACGGTACGCTGCCCGTTCTCGGCGCTTATATTTCAAAGGATATACTTAACGAGATAGCCGAGCTTCTCTTGATAGGCGGAGTAATACCGTCTGACGTGGCAGAGCTTCTGTCGCCTCTTTTCTTCCTTTTCCTTGCTTATTTTATATACCTGTTCTTAAATAAGCTTGTATCAAGAGTAAACACCACCGTTACCGCCCTCGCAGGTGAGCTTGTTGTCAATCACATAAAGCTGAAGATAGTCAATAAGGCAAAGGAGGTAGACCTCTCGTCCTTCGACCGACCCGAGTTTTACGAAAAGCTCGAGAACGCTAACAGAGAGGCGGGCATGCGTCCGATACATATCCTCTCCGCCACCTTCAGTGTTATCAGCGCCGCGATCAGCTCCGTATCCTTCATAGTAGTCCTGGCAACTCTCAGTCCCTTTGCTCCCATAGTAATAATTGCCGCGGCAGTTCCGGGAGCTATCGTTAATTTCTTCTACCGCCACAGAAACTTCAGATATATCCGTATGCATTCCAAGGAGCGCAGGGAGATGAACTACTATTCCTCGCTTATGGTGAATAAGGATAACGTCAAGGAAATAAAGCTCCTCGGACTTGGCGGCACGTTTATAGAAAAATATAAGGCGGCATTTGCGAAATATTATAAGGGCTTAAAGCGCCTTATACTTAAAGAAAATTCGGTTCAGCTTGCCGTAGGCCTCGTGTCCACCGTCGTAAACTGCTTGATTTTTATGTACGTTGCGTACACCGTTGTTTTCGGTAACGGGCAGATAGGCGACTACTCGCTGTATACCGGTGCGCTGACCTCTATAACAGGCTACGTTTCAACGATATTTACTTCAACCGCGGCAATATACGAGGGTACTCTGTTTATAAACAATATGATAGAGTTTATGGACGAGCCGTCCGAGATTGTATCAAGGGCGAAGGAGCCTATCAAGGCTATGCACGGCGTACCACACACAATAGAGCTGAAGAACGTGTCCTTTAAGTATCCCGGCTGCGACACCTACGTTCTTAAAAACGTTAATCTCACACTTGACCCAAATGATTCCGTGGTTCTCGTTGGACTTAACGGAGCGGGTAAAACCACGCTTATAAAGCTCTTAACAAGGCTTTACGACCCGACGGAGGGTGAGATACTCCTTGACGGTGTTGACCTTAGAGAGTACGACCCCGACTCGCTGTACGACCTGTTCGGAATCATATTCCAGGACTTCGGCAAATATGCCGAGAGCGCGGAGGAAAACATTGCGTTCGGTGACGTTTCTGGAGAGCATAACGAAGATGACGTCGTCACCGCGGCAAAGAGGTCTGATGCACATTCCTTCATCACAGAGCTGCCCGCCGGCTACAAAACTCCGCTTACCAGAATATTCGAGGAGGACGGTATAGAGCTTTCGGGCGGTCAGTGGCAGAAGCTCTCGGTTGCAAGAGCCTTCTATAAGAAATCAGACATACTTATCCTCGACGAGCCGAC
>JAZOAA010000158.1:0-4356 GCA_045595265.1 Eubacteriales bacterium | reverse complement strand
ACCGCCGCTGACGGTCAGACCTCTGTTGAAATTCACGTTCTTCAGGGTGAGCGCGAGATGGCAGCAGGAAACTCCACTCTCGGAAGATTCATTCTCGACGGTATTCCCGCAGCTCCCAGAGGAGTTCCTCAGATTGAGGTTACCTTCGATATTGACGCAAACGGTATCGTAAACGTTACCGCAAAGGATAAGGGCACAGGCAAAGAGCAGCACATCACTATCACTTCCTCTACAAACATGTCTAAGGAAGATATCGAGAAGGCTGTTCACGAGGCTGAAAAGTTTGCTGAAGAGGATAAGAAGCAGAAAGAGGCCGTTGAGGTTAAAAATCAGGCTGAAAACACTATCTTCCAGACCGAAAAGGCTATGGCAGATCTCGGCGACAAGATTACCGACAGCGATAAGACTCCCGTAAACGATGCTATTGCAAAGCTTAAGGAGACTATCAATTCCGGTAACACCGAGGCTATCAAGGCTGACACAGAGGCTCTTCAGAAGGCGTTCTACCCCATTGCCGAAAAGATCTACAAGGATCAGGCGGCACAGGGCCAGGCTGGCGCTGAAGGCGGTGCGCAAGGCTCTGACGGCAACTACTATGATGCCGGATTCGAGGACAAAACAAACGGTTAAAAAATAACAAATTGTAGGGCGGCCGATTTAGGTTTGCCCTACAATGTGACTTAAATGCAAATAAACATTTACATTTATTTGCAAAAATCTTAACAAAAAGGTTTTTACTATGGCGGAAAACAAAAGAGATTATTACGAGGTCCTCGGTATACAAAAGAGCGCCTCGGAAGATGAAATAAAAAAAGCATATCGCTCTTTAGCCAAAAAATATCACCCGGATATGAATCCCGGCGACAAAGAAGCCGAGGTAAAGTTTAAGGAAGTAAACGAAGCCTACGCTGTGCTTTCAGATGCCGACAAGCGTGCAAAGTATGACCGTTTCGGTCACGCGGCATTTGATCCTTCGTCGGGCGGTGGATACGGCGGTTTTGGCGGTTTCGGTGACTTTGGCGGTGCTGATTTTGATTTTGGTGACATATTCTCCTCCTTCTTTGGCGGCGGTGGCGGCTCCTCGCGTTCAAGACAAAACATGCCTATCGACGGTGATGACGTGGGTGCGAGAATTACTATTACCTTTGACGAGGCAGCGTTCGGCACTAAAAAAGAGGTCAACTTTGCAAGAATAGAAACCTGCCCCGACTGTTCCGGAAAGGGCGCGGAAAAGGCAGAGGACATAGAAACCTGTTCTACGTGTCACGGTACGGGAAGAGTTACCGTAAAGCAGCAGACAATGCTCGGTTATATGCAGACGCAAAGACCGTGTCAAAACTGTCGCGGCAGCGGAAAGATAATCAAAACACCCTGCAAAAACTGTAACGGTAAGGGTCGCATCAAGATTAACAAGAAGCTGGAAGTGAACATTCCGGCAGGTATTGACGACAGACAAAACATAGTCCTCAGAGGACAAGGCTCGGCGGGTGTAAACGGCGGAGCAAACGGCGACCTTATAATTGAGGTAAGAGTTCAGAAGGACAAGATCTTCGAGCGTAGCGGCAACAATATCTATTGTGAAGTACCTATTTCGTTTGCAGAAGCGGCGCTTGGTGCCGATATTGACGTCCCCACACTTGGCGGTGGAAGTGAAAAATATAAAATTCCGGAAGGAACCCAGTCAGGCACTACATTTACTCTGCGCGGAAAGGGTATTCCCGATATCAATACAAAAAGAAAGGGCGACCTTATAATCACGGTTGCGGTCGAAACCCCTAAAAATCTGAACTCCGAGCAGAAAAAGCTCCTTACGGCCTTCTCCGATTCCCTCGGTGATAACAACGGACAAAGAAGACAAAGCTTTTTCAGTAAGCTGTTCGGTAAATAAAAAAAGAGCCAAAAGGCTCTTTTTTTATTTTTTTGTCTATTTTACCACGGTCTTATGAAGTCAGCTTTCAAAAATCTGGCAAGAGCTTCAAGGTAGAAGTAGTCTGCATAGGGCGCACACTCACCTACCGCAAGGTTTTGGGGTTTTCCGTGAGTGACGCTGTGTATAAGTCCGTCGTACTCAACACCTATATCAGAGGTGCAATTATCAATAAGCGCTTCCATAATCTGTGCCGCGGCGCTCTCATAAATCAGGCGTTGCGCTGAATCCTCGGGTAACATAGACGCCATATCCAGCATACCGCATACCGCAATTGCTGCCGCAGAGCTGTCGCGCGGCTCATATCCCGAGGTGAACGTATAGTCCCAATAAGGAATAAGATCGCTTGGCAAGTGATTTAGCATATAATAAGTGACGTCGCGCTGCGCGTTCATTATTTGCTTGTTTCTGGTGTACGAATACGCTATCGAAAATCCGTAAACGCCCCAAGATTGTCCGCGCGACCAGCAGGATTCATCAGTGAGTCCCTGCCATGTCAAGCCATATAGCGGCTTTGATGTTTCGGGGTCAAACTGATAGTGATGATATGTAGATCCGTCATCACGGACTATCAGATCAACCGTGGTGATATTATGATTTCTACCCGCCTGGGTGTATTCCTGATTATCAAGCTCCTGCCCTGCCCAGAAGAAGAGAGATGCATTCATTAGCGAGTCTATCATAGTGCGGTATCCGCCCATATCGTTCCACTTGTGCGAACGAATGATAAATTCGCCCTCTTGGCTATACCCTGTTGAGTAGTAATATTCGACAGCTCTTGCAGCCGCCTCCTTTGCAGACGTGTTTCCAAGCACTTTGTATGCTCCGACGCACGAAGGAACGAAAACGAAGCCTACGTCGTGGTCGTCCATTCCCACCCTGTTTGCTTCACGCTCGACAAAGCTATTCACGTGCTCGTTTACAACGTCGGAAAAGAATCTGTCACCGGTCAGCTGATAAGCCATAAGATACGAGCCGGTATACATACCGCAAACCCAGTTGTTATTAGCACTTGAGACGTACTCGTAATCTTCAGAACAGGTTTTAAGGAAGCCTGTACCGTGTTCTTCGGCAAATGCCTTTAGCTTTGCAACTGCTGCTTCTGCCGCACCCTCAAGCTTTTCTCTATCAATTACGTATTCCGTCTTAAAGCGTTCCGGCACGTTAATATTCTCAAGCTCTAAAAGATTAGGGTCATCTTCATTTCCACCTCCCTCACCGGCAGGGCCGCTCGGAGACTGCGAAAAATCACATGAAGTAAACAGACCGGTCGAGAAAACGATCGACAAAAGTAGTAATAAAGCAATTTTCTTTTTCATGTATAATCCCCTTCTTGTAAATAATTATTTTCAAATCAAACGATATTTCAGCAATCAAAGTAAAAACGCCGCTTATATATGTAAAGTTTTGTTTACTATCTGAATTTCGTTATACCAACGTCGGCTAAATGCGCATCTACGGAAAATCTTCCTATCTTAAATCCTTCTCCGTCAAAATAAACCTCTGAATATGATGCATTAGATGGGAATGGAAGCTTCTGTGCAATTTTCTCCGGGGCAATCTCCATAACCTTAGCACAAAACGAACGAATTACAGCCGCGTGCGCAACTACAAGCACGGTTTCGCCGCTGTGCTTTGACGCAATTTTTACACATTCGTTATAAAATCTTACACCCGCCTCTTGTGTAGACTCACCGTTTGGCATACGAAAGGTTCCGTAACGTTCGGTCCATTCCTTCTCATATACGTCGCCATACGTATCCATAACCTCTTCGACGCTCTTCCCTTCCCAGTCGCCGAGATATAATTCTCTAAGGGCTTTGACCCCTTTGACCTCCCAACCGCGCAGTCTTGCATGGGGAATGGCGGTATTATATGCGCGTTTTAGGTCACTCGAATATATACAGTCGATCTTAACGTTTTGAAGAGCTTTTGCGGTACATTCCGCCTGCCTGTATCCAAGCTCAGACAAGTCAAGGTCTGTATGTCCGAGAAGCGTCCGAGATGCATTCCCGAGGCTTTCGCCATGACGTATCAATATCAATTTTGTTTCACTCATATACCACTCCAAAAGGCATTTATAATAGCAAAAAAGTAAATTTATGCAAGATTTTGTAAACAATTATTTTCAAAATCGCGCATTTACAACCCTTTTTCAATCAGATGTTGGTTTTCCGAATAACTGATGGGGATAAATTCTCCACCATCAAAAATCACTCGGTTTACCGAAGCGTTCGCGGCAAAAGGAATTTGCACACCGAGCCGCACGGGTTCAATTCGGCATACTTTACCCCAAAAGGCTCTTATCACCCCTGCGTGTGCTGCGACAAGTACACGCTACCCTGCGTGTTTTTTCGCAATATGCGTAAGAGCATCAAAAAATCGCTCCCCCGCCTCTATCGTACTCTCTCCGCCAAGAAAAGCGAACA
>JAZOAA010000157.1:0-12792 GCA_045595265.1 Eubacteriales bacterium | reverse complement strand
TGCAAGAAGCCTTGGCTGTAAGACCATAGGACTTGCATCAAATCCCGACTCTAAAATGAAGCCCTATACCGACGTTTACATATATACAGCAACAGGTGCAGAGGTTATCACCGGCTCAACAAGAATGAAAGCCGGAAACGCTCAGAAAATGGTTATGAATATGATATCCACCGCGGCAATGGTCAAAACGGGCAAGGTTTACGAAAATATGATGATAAACCTGAAGCCCACGAACAAGAAGCTCCGCGAGAGAATGATAGGAATTACAATGGAAATGACTAACCTTGCTCGCGATGATGCCGAAAAACTTCTTGAACAAAACGGATTTTCTATTCCTAAAGCGGTCGAATACTTTAAGAGGGGATGAAAATAAGAATCGAGAATCAAGGAAATATCCTCTTTTAATATTCGTCTAACTGTTGTTGATTGAATGTTGGAATTCACAACCGATAAGGAGGAAAACAATTATGATATATGAAAATTTTGAAGTGGAAAATGAAAAAATGGAAGCTGCACGGGCAGCCAGAGAAGCGTGCCGCGAGGAGGCATATGAAAAGGCAGAGCCGATAATTGGAGCGGATGGCGTTGAAGCACTCCGCGAATTTATGACTCTTTACGACGAAAGACTTTATTTCTGGGCAGCAAACCTATGGGACACGGAACGTGGAGGCTTTTATTACTCCAATTCTGCAAGAGATACAAATGGCTTTCTTCCTGATATCGAAAGCACCGTGCAGATGATGCGATTCATTTACAATTCGGGACTTTATGAGGGGAGGGGCGAATGTTACGGTGATTCCACTCCCGATTTTATGAAAGAAAAACTTGTGGAATTTGCTCAGTCGCTTATTGATCCTGATGATGGCTATGCATATCACCCACAGTGGGGTTACAATATTACTGTGTCGAGGAGAGGACGTGATCTTAACTGGACAACGAGCTTGCTATCCCAGTTTGGAGTAGAACCAAAACACAAGACTGCGTATCAGAGAATCGAGGAGGCGAATTCCGATAAATCTGATGGGAGCAAGGTTGGCGGTACCCCGCTTCTCCCAAATCATCTTCTTTCGACCGAGGCGTTTGAAAAATATCTTTCGGATTTTGAGTCGCCTGGAAGTACACACTACGTAGGTAGAAGCACTTATTCTCTCGGAAATTACATACAATCCCAATCAAGACAGATAAAATCTGCAGGTGAAGAATATGTAACTATACTCGCCGATTGGTATGCGAAGCTACAGAGAGAGGATAATGGTCTTTTTGAAGAGAGCATATGCTATAATTCTACAAACGGACTTATGAAGATATTGTTAACATTCACCTCATTAAAAAAACCTTTTCCCAACGCAGTCAAAGCACTTGAGAGCACTATTGCGGTAACGGGCGGAGACGAATCTCCGGGGTGGGTGTGCTGTTACTACAATCCGTGGATAACGATTTTCAATCTTCTAAACAACATCCGCAGATTTGATGATGAAAAAAAGGCTGAAGAACTACAATCAATTGTACAGAAGAATGCGGCGAAGCTTATAAAGAACACCTTTGAAAAATCGAAGCTATTCAAGAAAAGAGACGGGGCGTTTTCTTATTATCCCGAAACCTCCATAGCAAGCTCACAGGGCGCACCTGTTGCTCCGGAGAGATTTTCCGAGGGCGACGTGAACGCCACGACACTTGCCGCAACAGGAACACTGATAAATATGTGTAAGGCACTTGGAATCAAGCCGATTCCTATTTTCTGCCGTGAGGATGGAGAGATATTCTTAGACCTTATAAAAAACGCAAGACCTATAGCGAAAATCAAGCCCATTCCCGAAAAGCTTATAAATAGATCGAAAGAGAGACAGTATTAGTTGAAAAATAAATTCCATGGTTGTTAGACATACCAAACTTCACAAAAAAGGAGAAAAAAATGAAAAAAAGCTTACTTTTATTTGCAATATTAGCACTCATAAGTGCGCTCTTCTGCTCTTGCACGCCTTCCGGGGCAGAGAATGAAGATAAGCCTCAGAATGTCGTTGCTGGTACAGGCTTCTTTGCTAGGGGAAAGCATTTTTACTTCGTATCCGGTGACGGTGTAACACTCTCTAATCAAATTGATGACGTTTACGAGTATGTTTATATTGCGACACGTAATCAGCCGTCTATTATCACCACTAAGGATGAGGGCGGAGAGAATGAAATAGTTTTCGGAAAATGTGACAGAGATATTTCTAAAAGAGCCTATCAATCACTTGAGAGACTCTATACTAATATGGATAACGAGTCTGCGTGGGTAATTTACGTTAAAGATAATTCTGCTTGTGTTGCGTTTGACTCAAAACAGGCGATGACGAGAGCAATTAGTTATTTTGAGAAAAATCTTCTTAGTAATGATTTCGGTACAAAGAGCGGAGTTGTTGCTTATGAACGCTTTGACACTGTTGAAAAAGCTACTGAAGAAAGAGTGGCTAATCGAACTGCCGGTCTTGAAGCGTTAGAGTATAGAATCGGTACTGAAGCGGTTGAGTCACTAAAAAACCTTTACAGTCTATGCGATGAAGGTTTGTATATGTGGATGGCAAACCTCTGGTGTCCTGATGTAGGCGGATTCTATTATTCCAACTCGGGACGAAACACCGAAGGATTTCTTCCGGATATAGAGACCACAAAGCAGGTGCTCGCTTTTATTTCAACCTCCGGAATGGTAGATCATTACGAGGGGGCGAGCTATAACACTGCATTGCTTCAGGATTACCCTGAGATAGCGGAAAAAATTCTTAATTTTGCAGTAGGGCTTCAGGCTGAGGACGGATATTTCTACCATCCTCAGTGGAATGATACACCGAACACCTCGCGTCTTGCACGCGACCTTAGGAGCGCCAGAGCCATTATCAACGAGCTTGGCGGTGAGGCAAATTATTCTTACCCCGAAGAAGGTTTGGGCACACCGGATGATGACGAGTTAATTTCGGCTTCGGCCCTCACGGGCAAACTCGGAAACTCAAGTGCTTTTGCAGTATCAAAGGTGATTGCTACCGCGGCTCCCGCATATCTTCAGAGTATTGATAAATGGGCAGCTTATATAGATTCTTTAGGAATTGATAAAGGTAACTCTTATTCGGGCGGTAACACGCTTGTGGCGCAAAAGACCTTGATAAAGGCGGCGGGACAACGATATATGGATTACCTCATAAACTACCTAAACGAAAAGCAGTATGATAACGGAACGTGGGAATCCGAGATAAGCTACGGTGCTATTGACGGTTTGATGAAGATCTCCGGCCTTTACGAACACTTTGATGAAACACTTCCGAGAGCATATGAGGCGGCGCAATCTTGTATTGCAAGAATCATTGATACCACACCCAAAACAAGTAGTGAAATTCATATTTGTGACGTGTATAATACCTGGTATGCTCTGGCAGCTGTGCTAAGAATGGCGGATGGGACAACCGAGCGTGCCGCTGAGCAATACGTCAGAGAAAACCTTGCCGAAATGGTGGATGCTACCATTCAAAAGCTAAACATATTTAGAAAGGATGACGGCTCGTTCTCGTGGTATGAGCACGAAAGCCATTACACGTCTCAGGGGTCTGTCGTAGCGGTTCCCCGAACAAATGAGGGCGATGTTAATGCAGCAACAAAGGTTCCGCAACTTATCAAGTGGGTGTTTAACTGTGCGGGTGTTAAAATGGTTCCGATATACTATTCTTCCGATTTCGAAGTTTTCATGGACACGCTGTGTGACCTTGGCAGTATTATTAAGGATCCCGCTCCCGATCCAACAGTAGTAACTTTTGATGACTTTGACATTACGATTGATCAGACTGAAAACGGTGTAGTATTGAGTCCCGATGATATGGTTGATATAGCGGTTCGTGACAAGGATATAGAGAACGGAGAGTACGTATGGTTGGATGGCGATGTGGTCAATTCACCCGACCCGAGAACCGAGGATGACAACGCAGTCAGGTTTGAGGTAATGACAAAATCCTGTACTTGCGGTAAAGATCCGTGCGTCTGCAAATTAAAAGCCGAAAAGGCTTCGAATGTATATGCAAAGGTTCAAAACAGTACAATACTCGGCAATGCGTGGGTTGCGGAATTTGACTATTACCTTGATTCATGGAGCTCGAATAACATTATTTCTCAGATAGGCTTCGTCGAGGCTGTGTCGGGCGGATCGTCGATTTCATTGAACCTTGAGACATACACGGGTGCTGATGGCAATAATTACATCAGACTTAAGGACAACCTTGCCGGTCTTGACGAATTGAAAAATACCTGCCTTGTTGAGGGAATAGCTGTGAAGGAGTGGGTACGCTTCAGGTTCGAGCTATATAAGACTGAGCAGCTTTATACCGATGAGAACTCCGGTGAAGTAAAACAGTATCAAGCCAACGTATGTAAGATATACGTTAACGGAGAATATGTAGGCGAAAGCGATGCAGCGCCACTTAGAGACGACGGAACAACAGATAATAAACACGTTAACGCATTCTATATTTCCGGTTATCGCCACGTTTCTTCGGTATGCTATGTAGATAACGTGCTTGTTTACAGAACGAATACCCAATATATTTCCGAAGAGGAGCCCGGAAACAGTGTCCTTGACAAGATAGTAACCAATACGAATCAGACGGTTGCTACGTTTGATGACGGCAAAACCGTTACATATTATCTCAAAAACCTTGAACTTCCCGGTTACATCAATTACCGTATAGAGGAAATCGCAGGTAAGACTGCGCTCCACGTTGATAAATATGCCGTGCATTCCTCTTCGCAGACATATACTCAAGCAACCATCTCTAATCCTACAGACGAAGGAGAATGCTATACTTACGAAACAAAGATATACTATGACTCTTCTAAAATGGTGAGTGGTAAGTATGTATCGCAGTTGTCGGTCAATGCCAAAACCTCGCTTTCGTTCATAGGCTTTAATTTCAAATTCAACGGAACATATGTAGAGGTTCAGCATAACAAAAATTATCTTAACGGCTCAAGCATAGAGAGTAAGAGCGCAGTTAATGGAATTGACGGCAAAGCTCTTCATCTCCCCGTGGACGAGTGGTTTACCTTCAGACTCGAATTCTACCGTGCCGAGACTCCCTCCGAGTCTATGGTTAAGATTTACATAGGTGACGAAAACGGTGAAAATATGGCGTTGCGTGCAGAGGTAAACGCTTATATGACGGAGGAAACCGATGATATAACAAGATTCTTGTTCACTCATTACAGGGCAACCCAAAATATTTCCTTGTATCTTGATGATATTTCATTTACACGCTCGAATAAGGAGTTTGTAAGCGAGCTTCCCGATGAGCACACTGACGGTTTTGATAACGGATATACCAGCGGTGATTTGAGAATAAGCGACAATACTGCCGATTCCGCTTACACCGGAACTGATAAGGTGAGTGCCGCGATTGATCCGAAGAACAACACGAACAACGTAATGAAGATCGAATCTAACACCGCATCGGTTGTTCCTTATCTTGTCACCATTAATCACTCCGATTCTCAAATAACAAATGGACTATCCGAGTTTGAGACTAAGTTCTACATTGAATCGGCTGAAAACGGAGCGTTTGCTACCATATCATTTGTAGGAACGAACGGCATAGTACAGGAGCTTACGCTTAACAAGAAGACAAACGGTACTGTGTACATAGGTGTTCCCGATGGATACACAGTAACTTCAAATGACTTGGTAGAGAGTAATTCGAAAAACAAGCTTACACTCGGTGTGTGGAACACGCTCCGCATTGAGTTCACAAACGCCGATGATGCAAACGATTCGTTAGTAGAAGTGTTTATTAACGGTGCATCCATTGGAAAGTTTGTGGGTTACAAGAATACAGAGAACGTTCATACCGTTACTATTGCGGGAACAGGATTAAGCTCTGTGATGTATATCGACAACGTCTTTTATAAAGAGCACATTCTTGCAAAGGAGTCTACAGGCGGCACAGGAGCCGATGAACTCACTACTCTTACCAAGGGAGAAGATTTTGACGAGCTTGACGGTAAACTTATAGGTGACGGATCCGATAGTAATATAAAATTCGGTAAAAAGAACGGTTATAATCTCGGTCTTACACAGCCTGATGATACTATTATCATCACGGACGATCCCACAGGCTCTGAAAACAAGGTTCTTATGTTCCGCGATGGCGCAAAGGCTGATCACAGTACGGTGTGGGTTGCGGTAAGCGGAAAGGAATATAATTCAAATTCCGAGCAGTACGTAATTTCCACCTTTGAGACGAAGATTTTTGTTGAAACGCCGAAGGAAGGATCGGGAGCAACCCTTGCACAGCTTATTTTCGTTTCCGGAAAGACCTCAAGAATTGTTGTTAATCTTAAAGCAGCTAAGACGGGTGACGAATTCACTCATGCTTACTTTGACATTACAGGATCGTCTAAGAAGTTTGAATTAAACGAATGGCATACTCTTAGAATAGAGTATCATAATGTTGCCGAAGGATCGACGCTTGCTCCGTTTGCTGAAATATTTGTTGACGGTGTATCATTAGGTAAGAAAGAAGTTCTAAATAGCAAGGACAATGTGGATTACAACGACGTTGACGGCTTGTTCTGGAAATCCTATTCTTCGGGACTTTGCACATTCTACTTTGATGATATGTCTTATACAGAAAAAAAGACGACTTATCCTGAAGAAGGTTAATGACTCCCAAAAATTAAAATGAAGCGCAGTACCGCCCCATACCAATTAGGAGCGGGGGCGGTATTTGTCAAAGTAAAAGCACTTTATTTGAGGTGAAACAATGTTCAAGATTAATGTTGTGACAGTGAATGAAACCGTAATTTTTGCGGCGGAGGAGCTGAAAAAATACCTTCGTATGATGATGCCCGAGGCAGGAAACTTCCATATTTGTTTTGACAAAGAGGCAAAGGGCGGAATACGCATCGGTCTTATGCAGGACTTTGGCCTTGACGTGTCCGATGTCGAGGATACGAAGCTCGACGACATAATTTATATTGATATGCAGGAAAAAGAAGGCATTATTGCGGGAGATAATCCTCGTGCGGTGCTCCTTGCGGTCTATGATTACCTTCGCGAGAACGGATGCCGTTGGCTACTCCCCGGCATTGACGGTGAGTATATCCCGATGCGCGATACCGTTCCTGTTAAGCGTCGCTTCGTTCCCACAAGCAGATACCGTGGCTGGGTATCCGAGGGCACTGTATTCCAACAGTCTTTCTGCGAAGCGATTGACTTTGCTCCGAAGCTTGGGTTCAACGTCTTCATGATTGAGTTCAAGTTCCCGAAGAGCTATTATATGCGCTATTACGAGCACGTAAATAACCCTCACCGCGCCCCCGAACCCGTAGGATATGACACGATGATACAGTGGAAGCGACAGATTGAGTGTGAGATTACAAAGCGTGGGCTTCAGTATCACGATATGGGGCATGGCTTCACCTATGAGCCGTTCGGAATTGCAACTCCCGATGGTTGGAACACCGAATACGAGGACAAAGTAACTCCTGAACACCGTGAGCTTATTGCGAAGATAAACGGAGAACGTAAAATTAAGCATTATCCCATAAATACTAACGTCTGCATGTCAAACCCGAAGGCTCGCGCTAAAATTGCGGAATATGCCGTCGACTATGCTCGTTATCACTCAAACGTAGATTTCCTTCATATCTGGCTTGCCGATTCAAAAAACAACCACTGCGAGTGTGAAAAATGTATCGTAAAGCGTCCTTCCGATTGGTATATGGTGCTTCTAAACGAGATTGATGAAGCATTTACAAAAGCAGGACTTGATACGAAAATCGTGTTTATCGCGTATATGGATACCTCGTGGGCACCACTCGTTGAATCCATCAAGAACCGCGACCGTTTTCTTTTGATGATTGCCCCAATTACGAGAAGTTATACAGAAACGCTTCCGCATGGTGTTCGTGTAGAGCCTCTGCCCTTTAACCTTAACAAGCTTCAGCTTCCGAAAAACCTTGAGGAGTTCTTTGCACTCTTTGAAGAATGGCAAAAGATGTGGAAAGGAGACTCTATTTCCTTTGAATATCACTTCTGGCGTGCAATGTGGATGGATATTTCCCATATTGGAATAGCAAAGAGACTTTCTGAAGATGTCAAGGTCTACAAGAAATACGGCATTAGGGGTATCATTGAGGACGGCTCACAGCGTTGCTTCTTCCCAACGGGACTTGCTCTTTACGTCTATGCCCGCACTCTCTACGATGATACCCTCTCATACGAGGAAATAGCAGAGGACTATTTCTCGTGTGCCTTTGGCGAGGACTGGAAAGAGTTCTACGATTACCTCGATGAGCTTGGTCGCACCTTTGACCATAGCTATATGTGCGGTCAAAAAAACAAAAAGGCAGGAGTTTCAGGCTTCTACAACCCCGACAAGGTCGCAGACTTCAAGCGCGTGCCCGAAATCACGGCAAGGGGTATGGAGCTTATCAAATCGCATTATAATTCGGATTATAGGGTTCAAACGGTATCCGTAAGACTTCTTGAATACCATGCCGAATTTTCGAATCTCCTTGCCGAAGCAATGATTCCAAAGTGCCAAGGCGATGACGCAGGTGCATGGGCAAAATACGAGATCTTAAAGGACAAAATAGGCGCTCACGAGCAGGCAATTGAGATGTACTACGATCATTGCCTCGCAATGAACGCACTGCGAGCAAGAATATTCGATAAGGTTTCCAACGAATATATGGACCTGGATGAAGATAAGAAGAAAAAGTAATTACTCTAAAAAAGTTGCAAAATCTTCAAATAGTAAACAGGTTGTTTTAACTTATTTTAATGTATTAAGGAGAAAAAACAATGAAAGTACTCGTGATTGCCGTACATATGGATGACGCTGAATGTCTTACAGGTACTATGGCGCAGCTTATAGACAAAGGAGCCGAGGTTACCTATCTTAACATAAAGCATTATCAGCATTACAAGGGAAATAATCCGATTGCCGATGCTCAAAGTATGCGCGGTGCTGAGCTTATAGGAGCTAAGAAAATTATTCTCGACTACAATATTGATAAATATTACAGAACAAACGGGCAGAGCATACGTGACACCGAGCAGGTTATCCGTGATATCAATCCCGATATAATCTTTATTATGCATCCCGAGGATAATCACATTGAGCACGTAGAATGTGCACACACCGCACGAGAGGCTATATTTGCTGCTGCGGTGGACGGATATATTCCAAATGAGATTTATTCCTACGCAACAGGTCCAAAGCAGTCGATGTGTTACTTTGAACCGGACATCTACATTGATGTAGAGGAAAAGCTTGATGACATAAAAAAGGTGTTTCTCAACTTCTGTGCCGAGAATGCAAACGGTGAAAGACTGTGGAATTCCGAACGAGTATCAAAAGAATACAGAGGTCTTGAGTGCGGACTAAAATATGCTGATGGCTTCAAGATCATTAAGTACCCAAGCGGCTCTAACGATTTTCTTCTTCGAGAAGTGCTTTGTGACAAATTCCGTTGGGCGGGCAACAAAATGTACTACATCGGTTCTAAGATGTTCCTTTGATTCAATCAAACAATCAGTTTATGATGTCTTAAAAATTGGCTGAATTTTAGAGAAAAGGAAATCAATTTATGAAAATACGAAGACTATGCGCAGGCGACTATGATGAGCTTCTTGAAATGCTCAATTACACCTTCGGCACTCACTACGGCAGGGGAATGGACTTCCTTAATGAACAACCTAATATGTGGGTGAGAGATGATGAACACCTTGGAAAGCACTTAGCTGTTTTTGACGGGGGGAGACTTGCTTCCGTTGTTGGAATTTATCCTTTACCTGCAGTGATTGACGGTACTGAGGTGCTCTTTGCAACCACAGGGAACGTTGCAACACATCCCGACTTTACAGGCAGAGGATATTTTACCGAGCTTTTTACAAGAATTATGTCAGAGCTTGACGTGATCGATGCGGATGCTGCAAGACTTGGCGGAGCAAGACAAAGATACGCAAGATTCGGATATGAGCCATGTGGTACTTTGCACAAATTTATGATTAACGAGAGAACTCGCAAATCCTTACAAAAAGAGCCTACAGGTATAGCATTTAAGGCTGTTGATGAGGATTCCATAAAAGAACTCGAATACATAAACGAGCTTTCGCAAAAGTCGCTTATGTATGTAAAGCGCACCTGCGACAACGGTTACAGAAACGTTTTCTTAAATCTCTGCTCAAAGCACGCTCGTCCCTACGTTGCTATGAAGAACGGTGAATTTGTCGGTTATCTCTCTGCATATGCCGACAATCAGTTTGTCGGCAGGTCTACAAACGGTCGCAATCTTGCGGAAATGCGTGCGGAGTCACCTGAAATTTTCCGTGATATGGCATTTGCCTGGCAGGAAAGATGCGGAATGAATGTTGACGTGCCAATTGCTCCGTTTATGACAGAAGAGTTGAAAATCTTTTCTTCTATAGCTCAAAGCATGACTACAGTAACTCCCTCACACTTCAAGTTCAGAAAATTTGAACGTGTGGCGGATGCACTAATGCGTGTTGAATCTAAGACTGTCGACCTTCCCGAGGGCGAATTTGCTATCGAAATTTCTGATTACGGCAGAATATGTCTCTATAACAAAGGCGGACGTGCAGGATGCGAAAAAACAAACATAGAGCCTCTCATTACCTTGAATAGAAACGATGCGCAAAGGCTTCTTTTCGGTCCGCATTCTCCCGAGGCTGTATGTGACCTTCCTTGGATAGCCCGTGCTTTCCTCCCATTGCCCTTAACCTGGAATACTAACGATTACACTTAATAGAGCGCACCTTTTAATATTTAAAATAAAATTTACTAAAGAAAGGAGAAGACTTATGGAGAAAGAAAGACTAAAGATACCGTATGATAGTGCCTCGGTTGATATCCTCAAATTTTCCGTAGGTGATATCATTGCTACATCGGGTGGTTCAGAAGAACAAGACGATGGCTACAGCGGTCCAACTTTCAGTGGGTCGGATAGTTGGACTTAACAAAAGAGAGCCCAAAAAAATATTATATAGGAGAAAAATTTATGAACAACAAAAAGTATTCTAAAATTATTGTGTTCGCACTTTCCCTCGCTCTCCTTATTGGTGCAGCAGTAGGTATTGTTGCAAATGCAGAAAATGCAGAAAGTGCACCCGAAATTCTTGCCAAAAACATTGAGTACGGTGATACTCTCAAGTTTATGGTTGCTATTGATCCCGTATCCGTTGGTGGAGAGGGTAAGACTGTTACATTCTCCGTTTATGAGGGTGATCCCGATAATAACGGAAAAATGCTCGGCAAGTCCGCTACCGCAGTGTATGAGGACACAAGCGAGACCAACCTCGAAGTTGACTTTGCTTACATAGGAACAGCGACCTATGGTATCAGCCCCCTTGCATACGGTGAGAATTATTACCTCGTTGTAGAGTGCGACGGTGCAAAAACCGTGACTCAGTACAGCGCTATCGAGTACTTCCTCGAAAGACTTTACGGCGATGATATTATCAACGCAACAGAAGAAAAAGAGCTTCTCCAGAAGGAGATTTACGAGAACGCCATTGCCTACGGCGCGTCTGTACAGAAGTATGCTGCTTATGAAGGAAAGTTCACCGGTACCAATGTAGCTGACTACAATTATGTAAAGGTGAATGGCGGTACTATTAACGGTGCATCCACCGCGATTGTTGCGGACGGTGATGTTACCGTTGCGCTTACCGAAACAGTTCCTTCCGGAAAAAAGCACACAGGCTGGAGTATAACAGTTGGTGATGAAACCGCAAAAGTAACAGGTAACACCGTTACAATTACCGATAGCTGCACTATTGCGCCTATATTTGAGGCTAACGGAAGCGTTGAGACCGTCTCCGAGGGCGAAACCTTTGATAACCAACCCGAAGCAAATAGCGACGGTTACTATGCGGTTAACAAGGTTATTGCAAGAGGCAAGAAGGGTACGGAAACAGATACGGCTATCTTTAACGTGGTTGCAGATCCTAAGGATTCGGGCAATTACGTTGCACAGCTTGGAAAGACCGCTTATGGTGTAGATAACAGCAAGAGCGCTACTTATCTTGTGAGTTATACAAGCAGAAAAACTGCTCCTTCTCTTATTGTGTTTGAAACAAAAATCCTTATTAATTCTATAGATGCTACCGGCAGCGAATCGGATCTCACGATCCTTCAGGTAGGTATGTCAAAGGGAGCAACAACATCTCACTTGCTGAATTTGAAGCAGGATGTAGACGGTGGCGAATACTTCTACTTCTCTTACGGAAAAGAAGCAGATGGTTCAACGATTGCAGAAAGCAACGAGGCAAACAGAATAGCCTTTGGTGAATGGGCAGCAGTCCGCATTGAAGTAGAAAACACCGGTGAACTGGAGACTACCGTAACCAGACTTTATGTAAACAATATTTTTGCAGGCGAATATACCGGTGGCGGCTCAAAATCCACTAATGATATGGACAGCGGAGCTATATGTTATTTGGCAGGATTTAATCCTACTGTATACATTGACAATTCTTCTATAAAAGAGACTTCGCTTGCACAGTAATTAAAAGAATAGGCTATCACGTTTAAGCCCAGCCAAACCCAAAGCGGACGGGGATACCGCTTTTATACGGTATCCCCGTTTGTTTATAATTCTATTGAAAAAACATAGCAAAATCAGCAAGTGTTAATCGCGCGGGAACAAAATTCAAGGATCGAGGCATAAAGCGTAAAACAAATTAAATGAGTATATCTAAAATGTAAGAGCTTACCAAAACATATAAGAAAGGATTCGACATGAAAAAATTTA
>JAZOAA010000156.1:0-2297 GCA_045595265.1 Eubacteriales bacterium | reverse complement strand
AAGCGAAGTAAGCCCATTTGCTAATTTTGATTAGAAAATTTAACATTTACGCAAATATAATTCAATTTGGAGTTTTGCGGATATTGAAGTACACTTTTTGTTATAGGATTTGGAATTCTCATAAAAGATTTGTATATTTGTTAAAATTAAACTTCCGAGGTTGATTAGTTAATCGTAATCCGATGTGTCCTCGCCCGTCAATCGGGAATAATAAGCCGAAAGGCATCTTAATAAAAATTACATTCACACATATAGTTTGTATCCATATAAGGATAACTGCGCCCAGAGCGCAAAGGTTGCTGCACACCTGCCGACCAGAAGTCCCGCTCAATTAACCGTAGCGGGAGGCGAAGAGCAGCATAACCCCTTCGAGGGGGCTATAACTCATAGAATGATGTTGAGTATAGAAAAATGTAAAGAAATACTTAAAAAATATAATTACAATTTATCCAATGAAGAGATAAAGCAGGTGAGAGAAGTTTTGTATCTGTTCGCCGAAATACAAATAAACGCTGAAAAACAATTACTTGAAGATGAAAAATGTGATATTATATTGCAGAGTTAGTTCGGACGAGCAGAAAACTAACACAAGTCTTGACTTCCAAGAGAAGAAGTTAAGGCAGCATTGCGATAAGAACGGTTATAACGTCATCGCCTGCTACAAAGAAGATTATTCGGCAAAGCATCACGACTTTGTCCGACCAGAAATGATTAAGATACGAGATTACTGCAAGAAACATAAGCGAGAGGTGGATATGATTCTATTCCTACGTTGGGATAGATTCAGTCGCAACCCCGAGTTTGCATATATGTTTAAGCGTATTTTTCTGGACGAATGGGGGATTGAGTTCAATGCCCTTGAAAGCCCTATTGACTTTGAAGCAACAGAATGGTCAAGTTCATTAAGTCAGTATTGCTCAACCGCTCACACAGAAAATAATAAGATTAGTCGCCGTACTCGTGACGGAATCAGAGAGACAATGTTGTCGGGCAGATGGGCTAACTCGGCTCCGAGAGGTTATAAGAATGTACACATCGTTGATGAAAACGGTATTACGGTATCCAAGACTATTGAAATTGATGAGCAGAAGGCTCCGACCATTAGAGCAATCTTCCAAGAGGTGGCAAAGGGCGTAGAGGCACCGTGTGCTATTCGCCGCAGAATTGCACCAGAGATACCAGAAAGCACATTCCTCGATATTCTACGCAATATATTTTATAAAGGTAAGATTCGTGTTCCAGCGACCAAGACCGAGCCAGAGGTTATTGTTGACGGACTTCACGAGCCATTGGTAACAGAGGCTATTTTTGATACCGTGCAGGAGATTATGGACGGTAAGAGAAAGAAAAATCCCAAACTAACAAAGCCCGTAACCCCTGAATTCTACCTTCGCAAATACCTTGTATGCCCGCATTGTGGTCGAGCCATTACGGGTGCATTTAGCACAGGAGGCAGTGGAGGTAAATATCCATATTACTTCTGCCCTACTACGGGTAAGCACGTTAGGATGTCTGCCGATACGGTCAATATCGCCTTTGTGGACTACATAAGCAGTCTGCGCCCTAACGAGGCTATAATGCAACTATACCTTGAGGTTATGAATGACCTACGCAAAGAGAATGCACGGGATATTCGTGCGGTAATCGACAAATTAGATACGGATATTTATGAAATCAATGAGCGTATGAATAAGATTGAAGATAAGTATCTCGATGGAGAAATCGACATTGATACCTATAACCGTATGATTAACAGACAGAAACAGCAATTAAAGGCTGCTGGAGATAGAAAAGAGTTGCTTGAAACCCCGAACCGTGGTAAAATCGAACCGCTGTTAAGGTACTCTATCAGCCTGATAGACAATATAGATAAGTTCTTTCAGTATGCCCCTGCTGATGCCAAAATTAGGGTGTTGAGTTCGATTTTTTCTGAAAAATTGGAATTTGATGGAAAAATTTTTCGAACTGATGGACTTAACAAAGTGTTCGACCTAATATATCAGCAAACCAATGAGTTACGAGGATTGAATAAAAAAAGCGAGGAAAGTTTTTCAACTTTCCCCGCTTCAGTACCCAGAGCCGGGGTCGAACCGGCACAGGGGTGAACCTACTGGTGTTTGAGACCAGCGCGTCTACCGATTCCGCCATCTGGGCCTCTTTTTCGTGGGCGGACTAACCGTTTCCTCGAAAAGGTGTGCAAATGTAGGCATATTTTTCGTATTCGCAAAAAAAAATGAAGAAAAATTCATTTTTCGCCGAAAAAAGTTGCTTTTTGACCGTTCCCCACCTCAAAAACA
>JAZOAA010000155.1:0-6383 GCA_045595265.1 Eubacteriales bacterium | reverse complement strand
GAGAGGCTGAAAAGATTGGCAAACGGGTCGCACTCCGCGTTGTCGTTACACCATATAGTGAGCATCGCTTCTCTTACGTTGTTGTTTCTGCAAGCGTTAAGTGAAAAGCGGCTTGTGCTCATCATATAATTATGCTCGGGGAAGTGACCTATCCAGCCCCAGTTTCCGCCTGCAAAAATAACGTTGCGACCAAGCTCGTTATGCTTTTTAAGCATATAGTCGTCGCACTGATGCTTTTCGCCGTAATGCCAGAATACAAGCTCGACGTTCTTCGGTATCTTTGCCTTTACCTCATCGGGAATTTCAATATCCTCTTCATAGTAGAGTTCGTTTCTTTTATTACTGATGCGGAAATACATATCGCTCCACATCATCGCCTTAAGACCGTATTTATCGGTTATTGAGATAAGGCGTTCCATAAATTCATTGAAAATATCGAACGGCGGAACGTAGCCGTGTTTATCAAGGAACTTTCCTCGTCCCATATCCCAAGCCTCGTCCATGCCGATATGTATTCTCTTTGAACGAAGGGCGCCGGTAACGGTGCAGATAAGCTCTTCCACGAACTTAAAGGTTTCAGGCTCTCTTGCGAGCAGAACGCTGTCTGTATCTTTTATGGGAGCAGCCTCGCCCCACATAAGATACTTTTCCATATGGCCGTAGCACTCAAGGCATGAAATGATTTCAATTCCGTATTCGTAAGCGTAATCGTCAATTTCTTTTAGGCTTTCGGCGGTGTATCTGCCGCGCATATATCCAAAATACGGTCTGCCCTCAAGCTCGACGACGTCCTCGGTATAGAGCATCATCATGTTGTAGCCCATAACAGCATGGTAATCGAGAAGGCTTTTTACCGTCTTAACGGTCGGCACACCGCATCGCGATGCATCTATCATCGACGCGACAGTCTTGAAGAACGTATCCTCGGTGACGTCAAACTCGCTCGACGATTTCATTTTTTCAACAAGGATACCGACACCTCTGAAAAACTGAACCTTTTCTCTGTAATATACGGTTGCGGTGCTGCCATGAAGAGAAACGCCGATTTTCTCGCCATGTACGGCAAAAACGCAAACTCCCTCCCCAAGCTCGTAGCCGAGAAGGAGAGAGAGTCTTTTTATTCCTTTGTCAAAAGCATTATCAACCTTGAAATCAAGCTTTAACATTTGTAAAACTCTCCTTAAAAGATATTCAAAGAGATTTTACCATAAAGCATTGTTAAATTCAATACGAAATTGAATGAATTTTTATCACAATTAAAGATTTTTAGTGGTTATTTGGATTTCATTTTAGTATAGTTGAGCGTTCCGCCGGCAAGAAGTATTTCTCTCTGTCTTTCCGAGAAGGAGAGGGCGAGAGGAATTTTTTCACCGGTTGACTTGATAACGAGAGTAGCTTCGTTTTTAGATGCTATTGCATCGGCAAATCCTTCGATGAGGATTTCGTCGCCCTCCGAAATTTTATCGTAGTCGGCTTCGTTTTTAAGAGTTATGGGAGCAATGCCGAAGTTTACGAGGTTTGCCATATGGATTCTTGCAAAGCTCTTTGCAATTACCGCCTTAACTCCGAGATAAAGCGGAACGAGTGCCGCGTGCTCACGCGATGAGCCTTGACCGTAGTTCTGTCCGCCAAGTATTACTCCGCCGCCCTTTGCTTTTGCACGCTCGGGGAACTCCTTATCACATACCGTGAAGCAGAACTCCGAGAGCTTCGGAACGTTGGAGCGGTAGGGAAGTATCTTTGCACCCGCGGGCATTATGTGGTCGGTCGTAATGTTGTCACCAACCTTAAGTATAAGCTCACATTCGAGGTTCTCCGCGGGAGCGACACCTTTAGGAATGGGCTTGATATTAGGTCCTCTTTCAACAACCACGTTTTCCGCCTCTTCGACAGATGCGGGAAGCTCGATGAGGTTATCGTTGATAGTGAAGCTCTCGGGCATGGTTATCTTGGGAGCTGTGCCGAGAGTCGTGGGGTCGGTAAATACACCTGCAACCGCAGAGGCCGCGGCAACCTCGGGAGAAACAAGGTAAACGCTTGCATCGGCAGTGCCCGAGCGAGCAAGGAAGTTACGGTTAAACGTACGGAGAGATATTCCTGCGGATTTTGGTGAGAATCCCATACCGATGCAAGGTCCGCACGCACACTCGAGTATTCTCGCACCGGCGGCAATAAGGTCGGCAAGCGCTCCGCACTCCGCAAGCATGGTATACACCTGCTTTGAGCCGGGGGAGATAGAGAGGGAAACGTCGGGGTGAACCGTCTTTCCCTTAAGCATTGCGGCTACGGTGAGCATATCGGCAAGAGAAGAGTTTGTGCAAGAGCCGATGCACACTTGGTCTATCTTCATACCCGCAAGCTCGGATACACTCTTTACGTTGTCGGGGCTGTGGGGACAAGCCGCGAGAGGACGAAGCGCCGAAAGGTCTACGGTATATTCCGCATCGTATACGGCATCTGCATCAGCAGAAAGGGGAGTGTAATCCGCCTCGCGTCCCTGCGCCTTTAAGAATTTATACGTATTTTCGTCAGAGGGGAACACCGAGCTTGTAGCGCCAAGCTCCGCGCCCATATTGGTTATAGTAGCTCTTTGAGGAACGGAGAGCGTCTTAACACCCTCGCCAGCGTATTCGATAACAGCACCGACACCGCCCTTAACACCGAGGATGCGCAAAACCTCGAGAATAACGTCCTTTGCGGAAACGTAGTCGGAAAGCGCGCCGACAAGATTCATCTTTATAACCTTGGGACAGGTGATGTAATAAGCGCCGCCGCCCATAGCAACGGCAACGTCAAGACCGCCCGCGCCCATGCCGAGCATACCGATACCGCCTGCCGTGGGGGTGTGGCTGTCAGAGCCGATAAGGGTCTTGCCCGGAACACCGAATCTCTCGAGGTGAACCTGGTGGCATATGCCGTTTCCGGGGCGCGAAAACCTTAAACCGTGTTTTTTAGCGACCGTTTGAATATATCTGTGGTCGTCAGCGTTCTCAAAGCCGGACTGGAGGGTGTTGTGGTCTATGTACGCCACAGACAGCTCGGTTTTTACTCTGTCTATCTCCATCGCCTCAAGCTGAAGATAAGCCATAGTTCCCGTAGCGTCCTGAGTCAACGTCTGGTCGATTTTAAGAGCGATTTCCTCTCCGGTTTTCATTTCTCCGGATACGAGATGGTTTTTTATAATCTTTTGTACTATGGAATAACCCATTTTGTTTTGCCTTCCTGTGTTTTATTTTGCAACCGTCAGAAGATTTTCAAGCGCAGCATGTATATGCTCGTAGGTAAGACGGTCAGCAAGCGCAGAATCTCCCGATTCAATCGCCGCAAGTATTTCTCTGTGCTCCTTTATGGAGCGTTCAAGCCTGTCGGGAACTGTCAGAGAGATTTTTCTGTACGTTCTTATATTTCTGTGCATCTCGGAGAGTATCTTTTCAAGATGTCTGTTTCCCGATGCTCTGTATATAATGTTATGAAACGTGGAATCCAGCTCCTTAAGATGCTCGGTGTCCTGCTTTTTCAGATAAAATTCCGAAAGCTCTACCGAATCGCGAAGCTCCCCGAGGTCCTCTTTTGTTATATTTATCGCAGCCTCGCCCGAGGCAAGACCCTCAAGGCGCATACGGACCTTGTAGATGTTCACAAGGTCGTCGTGCGTAACTCCCACAACGACAGCGCCCCTGTTAGTCTCGATTTTTACAAGTCCCTCGTCGTCAAGGCGGTGAAGAGCCGCGCGAAGCGGCGTGCGGCTGACTCCGAGCCTCTCGGAGAGCGACATCTCTGTGAGTGTATCGCCGCGTTTCAGCTCTCCGCTCAAAATCTCCTCTTCAAGTGTTAAAAACACACTCTCCTCAAGAGATTTCGCATTTCTTATAATCAAGGTTAAATCCCCTCCTTGTTAAGACGGGGGTAGTAGAAGTTGATTATCTGCTCAAGCTCGTCGTCACCCATAAGAGTGGTTCTTCCGTCTGCATACAGGCGGTCGATTTCTTCTTTAATCTTAACTACGAGCGGGTCTTGCTTTGTTACAGCGCTTTCCGCGGGGAGCTTATAGTGCTTGTTTATCCAATAAGCTATTCCCGCAGTTCCCGAGGTGTTGGATATAGCAACCTCTGCGGGACGGCCGAGTATTTTCTCGGTATCGAAGATGTTGTATATCTCCTGGTCCTTCATAAGACCGTCTGCGTGAACGCCCGCACGGGTAAGGTTGAACGCAGAGCCTACAAAGGGCGTCATGGGAGGTATTTCGTATCCTATCTCGTTCTTGAAATATTCTGCAATCTCGGTTATCGCCGTCGGGTCCATGCCGTCAAACGTTCCTCTGATAGCGGCATATTCCATAACCATAGCCTCAAGAGGAATATTACCCGTTCTCTCGCCTATACCGAGCAGCGAGCAGTTTACACCCGAGCAGCCGTAAAGCCAAGCGTTTACAGCGTTGGTAACACCGTGATAAAAGTCGTTGTGACCGTGCCACTCCAGCATATCCGATGAAACGTCAGCGTAGTGGTGCAGACCGTAAACTATGCCGGGAACGCTTCGGGGCAGGGCAACACCGGGGTATGAAACACCGTAGCCCATAGTATCGCACATTCTTATTTTAACGGGAATGCCCGCCTCTCTTGAAAGCTCGTGAAGCTCGTTTACGAAAGGAACGACAAAGCCGTAAAAATCAGCTCTCGTTATATCCTCGAGGTGACATCTCGGGCGTATTCCGGCATCAAACGCGCGCTTTACAACTCCGAGATAGTGGTCAAGCGCCTCTTTTCTCGAAAGACCGAGCTTCTTGAAGATGTGATAGTCGGAGCAGGATACGAGAATACCCGTTTCCTTTATTCCTATATCGCGCACGAGGGCAAAGTCCTCTTTCTTCGCTCTTATCCAGGTAGTAACCTCGGGAAACTCGTAGCCAAGATCCATGCACTTGAGAACTGCTTCTCTGTCCTTTTTGGTATATACGAAGAACTCGCTCTGGCGGATAATTCCGTTAGGGCCGCCAAGGCGGTTAAGCATTTTATACATATCCACAATCTGATTTGCGGTGTAGGGCGCTCTGGACTGCTGACCGTCACGGAAGGTGGTGTCGGTTATCCAGATTTCCTCCGGCATATCAAGAGGAACTCTTCTGTGGTTGAAGGCAACCTTCGGAATTTCGTCGTAGGGATAGATTTCGCGGAACAGGTTAGGCTCGTCTACGTCCTGGAGCGAATACTTATACTGCGACTGCTCAAGAAGGTTTGAATGTTTGTTTTTTGCAAGCATATTTTTTTCCTTTCCAAACAAATTGTATACAAGAATACAATTGGAGTGATGTCATTATACTATTAAAATACGCATTTGTCAATACCTTATGAGAAAAAAAGTAATTTTTTAAGAAATATATAATATTACAATTTCGGAAGAGAAAAATTAAGAATTATTAAATTTTGAAATCGCTATTGACGAATTAAGGACTTTATGCTAAAATAATATAAACGGGAGAGACATCTCGTAAAACATTTAAGGAGATAAAATAATGAAAAAAATCGTATCAACAGTTCTCGTTTGCGTGCTTCTTCTCAGCACCATGCTTGCCCTTGTATCTTGCGGTAAGGTGCTTAGCGGAACTTATTCCGATAAGTATACCGGTCTTACTACTTATACCTTCGAGGGTAACAAGGTTACCGTTGAGGCTGGCGCAGGCAACTTTAAGTCTTCTGTTAGCGGTACTTATGAGATTAAGGAAAACGATGAAGGCAAAGAAGTTATCATATTCACCTTTGGTGAAGAAGGTGATGAATATTCCGGAGAGTTCTCGTTTGTAGAAGGCTCCGAGGGCGACACCAAGTATATCAAAATTGGTGGAGTTCAGTACAATAAGAAGTAATTTGTTAAGTTAAAAAAGTTGCCGCTAACTTTTAGTGGCAACTTTTTTGCTTTTGTGAAAAATAATTATTGACTAATAATTCTTTTTGTGCTACAATAGTTTTATAAGCTTTTGTTTTTCGGAAAGGAAAAGAAAAAATGAAAAAAACAGTTTCTTCAATTCTCGTGTGCATACTTCTTGTAAGCACGATGCTCGTGCTCGTATCATGCGGCGGCGCTATTGAGAACGGAACATACGTTAATGAAGCCAAGGGCGTGGAGATAGAAATCTCTGATAACACCCTTGTTATAACAAAGGACGGTGCCGAAACCTCCTACACCTATGAGATAAAGGATAAGGAAAACAACTCTGCAAAGCAGAATATAATTCTCACCTCCGACTCTGACGGCGAAGTGGTTACCTTCACATATGAGAAGCTTGAGGACGGCTTTGCTATTGACAACACAAAGTACACTAAAAAATAAATTTTACATACGAAAAGCCTCTCGCTTTTGCGAGAGGCTTTTTTCTTTTTGATAAT
>JAZOAA010000154.1:0-4549 GCA_045595265.1 Eubacteriales bacterium | reverse complement strand
GGGCTTGGATTGTCCTCCTAAGCCCGCTTGGCCTCCGACTTTAGGGATTCGAAGGGGAAGCGGAAGTGAATGACAGTCCGGTGGACTGTCCGAGCCGCGGAGGACCGAGCGCGTAGTTCGCGCGAGAATCGAATCCCTTTCTCTCCGCCACAGTCGGATCGTAGCCATGTCGTTCTGTGAGCCAAGGAGTTGTGGGCTTGGATTGTCTTCCTAAGACCGCTTGGCCTCCGACTTAAACAAAAGCACCCCGGACAAGCCAAGGTGCTTTCTGTTTGGTGCGGGCGACAGGACTTGATTCTCGCGCGAACTGCGCGCTCGGTCTTCCGCGGCTCTGACAGTCCACCGGACTGTCATTCACTTCCGCTTCCCCTTCAAATCCCGTCTTATAAAAAGCAAAAAGCAGACCGCTAGGGCCTGCTTTCTGCTTTTGGTGCAGGTGACGGGATTTGAACCCACACGAATCTCTTCACTGGAACCTGAAACCAGCGCGTCTGCCGTTCCGCCACACCTGCAAATACATATTAAGTTTTAAGTTTTTTTGCGCTTCTCGGAGCATAGAAAAGAGGCTGTCGCTATGAGAAGCTTGCTTTTAACTTAATCTGCTCTAGTATTATATCATACCAATTCGGAAAAGTCAATCTAAAAAGCAAAGATTATGAAAAAATTAACTGATATTTTATTTAGGGTTTGCGTCTAAAAAAGTGAGATGGCAACGTGTGGTATATTGTTTTGCTTCATTTGCTTCTCTTCCCTCTCGTAAGGTCGTAGCTGATGCCCAAGAGCCACGCGACAGTATCCGGCTCACACTCTGAAAGCGAGACAGTTAACCAATGAGTTTTGTTCATATGATACGCGCGATAGATGCCCTGCTCTACGCCTGCAATCGACTCAACAATCTCGGGTGCGCACTTAAAATTGACTACTTCAGTTTGCATTTTTCCCTCTTTGCCGAGTTTTCTTTCTGAAATGTTCATCATAACGGCAAACCACTTTCCGTTCGATTCGTGACGAAAAACTCCAATAGTTAAATCATCTTCAAAAGGATAATCCGCCCGTACACCGTATGTGTCAAAAACGAGCGATTCAAATTCTTCTCGTGTCATAATGATGTCTCCTCAAACAACATGTTATAATTATAACTTTTTTATTAGATAGCTCCGGATGCTTTTCTTATTTGGCTCGGGGTTTTCCCTGTCGATTTTTTGATGAACACCGAAAAAGCTTCTACACTGCTGTATCCCAGTTCTTCGGAAATCTCTGTTATGCTTTTATTGGTTGTAGTAAGAAACCCCAAGGCGATTTCAAGACGTAATTCAAGTAGTTTTTCTCGGTAACCTTTTCCATAGCTTTTAATCATAATACGCCGGAGCTGCCTCGTGCTGAGGTGGAGCTTTTTTGCCAGGTCATCTCTTGAGGAATTTGACTTAAAATTAATGGCAAGGTGTGTATCTATCTCGTACTCTCTTGATAACGTCGAATCTTTTGGCGAAACGGTGTATTGTGGCGGAGTGTTGGATAATTCATCGTATAGTTCTGCCATAAAAAGATGTGTGCAAGCTCGCAGCTTTTCCCTTGTTGTGTGCGATTTGCTATTGTCGGCGGCAAGTCGCTTGATTTTTTGCAGTTCTTCCTTGAGCGATGCGTTAGCGGTAATGCAAATCGCCTCATCTCTTCGAAACATGCTGAAAAAATGACTGTCAGCGGCAGAATTGGGATGTGATGCAATGTCAACTGTAATGGTCATTTTCATAGTATTGTTATCAGAAGAGATCTCTTGGTGATACATTCTCGGCGGAATAATCAAAATTTGATTTTTCGACACAGATATGCAGATTTTGTTACACAAAAAAGTAGAATTTCCTTCTTCTACATAATGAAATTCAAAACAAGGGTGACAGTGCTCAAAGTATTTTTCTTCCGTTCGTGTCCGAGTATTGAGTGTGTGGACATCCGCAAGAATACATTTTGTGTTGCCTATCCAAAATTCAAGTTCGTAAACCATAATCCCTCTCCTTTTATCATAATATAACATAATAATCGGTCTAAGTCAATCGTTTAAGCATAAAATTTGATATTTTAGGACATCTATCTTAAAACATGGCAAGCGAAAGTGTTTACTTTCGGTTTTTGTACGGTTATAATTTAAGAAAACAAAGAAAGGAATTTTATTATGGATTATAAAGCACTTTTTGATTTGTCAGGTAAGGTATGTATAGTGGTGGGAGGTAGTGGTTATCTTGGCTCTGCTAACGTTAAGGCACTTAAGGACTTTGGAGCAACGGTTGTGAATGCCGATGTGAAAGAAAGAGATGTCGGCGCGGATTTATTTGTTGAATGTGATATAGCACTAACGGAATCATATGCCTCGCTTTACAAGACGGTATTTGAAAAATACGGAAAAATCGACGTTATTGTTAATTGTGCGGTATTTTGCAAAGGACACGGTAAAGAAAGCCAATTAGAATTTATGTCTGACGAGGTTTGGCAGACCGGTATAGACGGAGTGCTAAACAGTACATTTCGTTCAATACGGGAAGCTATTCCGTACATGAAAGAGTGTGGGGGTTCAATAATCAATTATTGTTCAATGTACGGTCTTGTATCGCCCGATCTGCGTATTTACGAAGAGGATAATCCTCAAAAAAATCCTCCTAATTACGGTGCCGCAAAGGCTGGCGTTGCGCAATTAACAAGATATGCAGCAGGAGCTTTGGCTAAATATGGCATCAGGGTTAACTCGGTGACACCCGGTCCTTTCCCCGCTCCGAGCAACGATACGGATAAAGATTTCATGGCCGCTCTTTCCGCAAAGACAATGCTCGAAAGATATGGCAAAAATTATGAAATGTCCGGAGCCGTTCTTTTGCTTGCGTCGGATGCTTCAAGCTTCATGACAGGATCTAATATAGTTGTAGACGGTGGTTGGACCGCTTGGTAAATCTAGCTTTTGCGCGATTTTTAGTGCATCTGAGAAGGTTGTCGAACAAGAAAAGTACATACTATGCAGCCAAAGTCGGAGCGTCAAAAATCAATACCGTGTTTTATAAAAAGATGTATAAATGACGAAAGGAGCTTAAAACAAGCTCCTTTTTCTGTTGCATAAAGACGTGAGACGTGCTATAATATATTCATCGAAAATTCAGAGCTTGACGGAGATAACTATGGCGAGCAGTAAAGAATATTTAGAGTTTGTTTTGGACGGGTGTGGCGGTCTTTCGGCTCGTGCTATGATGGGAGAGTACATTTTATATTACGGAGGTAAGGTTGTTGGCGGTGTTTATGATAACCGCCTGCTTGTAAAGCCTACGAAATCTGCAGTCGCATTGATGCCAAACGCACCAAGAGAGTTTCCCTACGAAGGTGCTAAGGAAATGCTTCTTGTAGAGGATATCGAGGATAGAGAGCTTTTGAAAAAGCTGTTTGAAGCCATGTGCGAGGAGCTGCCCGGGCCGAAGAAAAAGAAATAAACGCACCGGCCTATTCGAGAGCAACAGACAGTTGCTTGTCATGCAGTTCGATGAGTAGTATAATTAAGCCACAAACATACAAGGCGGTGATTTTATGGAGACGAAGAATATTATCTTAGAACTCAGAACTAAAAAAGGACTTTCACAAGAGGAGCTTGCACAAAAAATATTCGTAACAAGGCAGGCGGTTTCCCGTTGGGAAAACGGTGAAACGATACCGAACACCGAAACACTCAAGCTTCTGTCAAAGGAGTTTGACGTTTCTATCAATACTCTGCTCGGCTCACCCCGAGAGCTTATCTGTCAGTGTTGCGGCATGCCTCTTGAAGATAGTAACATAAGCAAAGAAACCGACGGATTTTTTAACGAGGAATATTGCAAATGGTGCTATGCCGACGGCAATTTCTGTTATACTAGCCTTGAGGAACTGACCGATTTCTTGGTGAGTCATATGTCGAATGAAAACTTTCCTGCCGACCGGGCGAGAGCTTACTTTGACGAATATCTTCCAAAGCTCAATTATTGGAAACGCTACGCGGAGCTTGGCGGCGATGAGAATTTCAAAAAATTCAAAGAGCAACTCATCCGCGAATTTAACGACTTGCATATTGAAGGAATGCCCGAAGTCAAGACGCTTAATTTCCTCGTAGGTGGGTATATCAATATGGAATACTCTCTTCCCAACGGACAAAAGGTCAAATTTCTTGACGATGACGCCACCTATCTCGGCTATCAGCTCGAGAGCGAGTTTGGCGGCAGATGCTTTGGTATCGCCGGAAATATGGATTTTCTTCTCGTGTGTACTTATGAAGAAAACGGCGAGAATCCCGAGCTTGTGATTTATAAAAAGAGATAAAAACTACCGCTGAGGAATCCAAGGAAACCTCAGCGGTAGTTTTTACGTTTATCTGACTACCGAAGAATGACTATAGATATAGAATTCCTCTTGGCTCGGCATCCACCTCTTTTCCTTATGTGGAAAAGTTGCGTCGAATGCTTCGACCGCAGAGATGTCCTCACAGCAGTCGGCGGCGGTAGATGGAATGTACATCCACTTTCTGCCGTCAAGCGCGTTCGGCACA
>JAZOAA010000153.1:0-6494 GCA_045595265.1 Eubacteriales bacterium | reverse complement strand
CGACTTCACATCGCAAAGGTTTGCTCCAGAGTGATGTGTCCTATCTTTTTATCGATTTTATATAAAATTTTGTTTTCTATACGCTTTTTGATGTGCGGCGATAGCATCTAGTTTTATTTCATCAAGTATTAGTGAGTCGACTATTATATGTCCAGACATATAAAGAGGTTCATCCATACGCATATGAGATTTGTGTGAAATAAAAACGAACCCATCATCAAATCATATGGTGGGGGCGCCAAATATAAGCGTCATTATCGCGTACATAATCGGTATTGTTATCACGCACAGAGTGTGAGATATCATTGCCATACCGGCGCCGGTTTTTGGATCTCCACCATATGCGGCAGGGAATACCACTGTATTTAGTCCTAGGGGCGCTCCCACGGCAAAGAAGCAGAGAAACAGTACGGTGTTTCCTATATTTAGTCCAAACGCGAGATTTACAAGCTCCTTGATTCCGAAAAGAACGGCAATGAGAAATGTGGGAAGGATAATAAGACGGAGCAGAGTGGCAACGTATACCTTCTTGTCCCCTATCATTTCTTTGAATGGGTAGGAGGCGACCGTAAAGCCTGCCAGAATCATCGCAATGGGTCCCATACAGTTCTTTAAGCCGTCAAGTGTATTAACGGCAAAATCGGGCAGAAAATTAAACGCTCCGCTAAGTCCTGCAACAATTCCTAAAGCAAGTCCTACAATAGAAGGGTTCAAAAGAGCAAGTAAAACGTTCTTTCTCTCGGCACTCTTGGGGATCAAGCAATTTAAGCCCCAGGTATAAATACCAATTGTTAACGGGAAGGTATACATTTTATAATACGAGAGCATCGCTTCACCAAACATACCCAAAACAAGCGGATCACCTACGTAACCGCTGTTTGCAAAGGCTATGGCATACTTATATACACCTCGTTCCATGCCTTTTTCTTTAATGAAAAGAGGAGAAATGAGCGTAGCAACAATTATTGCTACAAACATCATAACCGTCGCAAGCGTTATATTAATAATATGAGTCGATATTGTATCCGGGGTACAGTTTCTGCCCATTGTCACAAAGCTGAGAGCAGGGAATACAACGTTGGTTTCCAGCTTCGCAAGCACAGACGCCGAGTTATCCGGAAGGACACCTAGCTTCTTTAATATATATCCTATGGCAATGAAGGTAAACAGTGTAAGCATAGGATCGAGAGTAGTTAAAAACGCCTCTAGCATAGTAACCTCATACAGTAATAGTGGCGCATCTTACGGTGCGCCACTAACAAAAAATCTAATATTAGATAGAACCTACAATGTAGGGAGCCATGTCAGCTCTCTCCTGTGCAAGTCTTTCAGCCTCAGCAGCCTCTTCAGCCTCTCTCTGAGCCTTCTCAGCGGCACGAGCTTCAGCAGCCGCTGCACGCTCAGCTTCTTCTACAAGAGCACGGATAGAGAGCGCGAGCTTTCTATTCTCGTCGTCGATCTCAACAATCTTAACGTCAACAACGTCGCCAACCTTGAGAACGTCGGAAGGAGCATTTATTCTCTGAGTAGAAATTCTGGAAATGTGAATAAGGCCGTCAACCTCGGGAGCAACCTCTGCGAAAGCACCGAAGGGCATAAGAGAAACGATCTTTGCAGATACTACGTCACCCTCATTGTACTGCTGGGTAAACTTGTACCAGTAATCCATCTCCTGAGTCTTGTAGCCGAGAGAAATTCTCTTCTTTTCAACGTCAAGCTCCTTGATGAAAACGTCGATTTCCTGACCTACGGAAACAACCTGTGAGGGATGCTTGATTCTCTTCCAAGAAAGCTCGGAATTGTGAACCATGCCGTCAACACCGCCGATGTCAACGAACGCGCCGTAGTTAGTAAGATTCTTAACAGTACCCATAAAGTGCTGACCAACCTCGAGAGTTGCCCATACAGCTTCCTCTGCTGCGCGCTTTTCCTCATTAAGTATAACCTTGATAGAGCCGAGCGCCTTCTTCTTATGAGCATCAAACTCAAGAAGCTTTACTCTCTGGGTAGTACCTACGAGTACAGAGAGATCACCGCCCTTTGCAACACCGGTCTGAGATGCGGGAACAAATACGTTGTTGCCCTGATATGCAAGAAGAACACCGCCCTTGATAGCAGAAACTACCTTGCCTTCAATTACTTCGCCGTTATCGTACGCTTCCTTGATAACAACCCAGCTGTTATCGGCGTCAACTCTCTTCTTGGAAACGGTAGCAAGTCCCTTGCCATCCTCAACGCGAATGACAAATACCTCTACCTCATCGCCTACCTTGAACATATCTGCAAGCTTAGCGTTAGGATCGTCTGTGATCTGCTCTTTTGTGAGCACGCCGGTAAATTTAGCGCCAAGATCGAGTTTTATCTCGTTTTCACTAATAGTGAATACGGTACCGGTAACTGTTTCTCCTGTATGTAAAGTTTTGAGTGAGCCTTCCAGCATTTGACTAAAGTTTTCCATAGTTATAAAAACCTCCGTTATTATACCGTCGGGCGTGGAAGCACCCGCGGTTATTCCTGCGCTTTTTGCGCTGTCAGGAAAATCAGTTATAAGATCCTTTGACGATTCTATCCATTGGGTGTTAGGGCAAACCTCGTGGCACAGCTTGTATAGCTTTTGCGTATTAGAGCTGTCCTTACCTCCAACGACTATCATCACGTCGGATTTCTGTGCAAGCCTGATAGCTTCGTTCTGACGATTTTCAGTGACATTACATATTGTATCAAAAATTTTTGCATTTGTATATAGTTTTTTGAAAAAATTTTTAATTTTTATAAATTCTAACAAATTTTGTGTAGTTTGAGAGCATAAAATGGGTATTTTGTCCTCTAAATTTAGTGCGATCGCCTCTTCGTATGAGGTAACTATCACTTTTTTGCCATAAGCATAGCTTATGATACCTTGGGATTCGGGATGAGTCGGAGACCCGAACAAAACGAAATATGTGTCATCTCCTGTGTTTTCAGCGGCGATTTTGTGTATCTTTTTCACAGAGGGGCAGGTCATATCCACGACTTCAAACTCGGGATATTGATTAGCAAGAGCCGCCAGTTCCGCACTTATTTCTTTCGTGATACCGTGCGTCCTGATTACGAGAGTTATTCGTTTGCCTGTACTATCGCTCAAGATTCTCTTAATTTCTTCGAGAGTGACAGATTTAATTCCTTCTTTTTCCAAGGCTTCATTATAAATTCGGTTATGAATAAGATGCCCTAGGGTGAATATTCGGTCTCCTCTTTTTTTTAGCTCCATAAGTCGTCTGATTTCAGTATCAGCACGCTTTACGCCCGGGCAAAATCCTGAGCCTTTTGCTACGGTGATATTCAATGTTTTTTGCCCTTCTTACGCTTAGGAGTGGGGGCGGGGAGAGAGGAGTAATTACCCATTTTTACTACTTCAGCAAAGATTTTTTCGGTCGCCGCCTTATATTCCGCGGTACCGCCGTTTTCAAATCCAAGCTCCGAATTTTTGATAACCTTACCGAAAACTACTTCAACCCGCTTCAAAAATCCGTATCTAGCACCGTTGATTTTAATACACACGGGCAATACGTCACAGCCTGAATGGTAAGCAATCAGTCCAACACCGTGATGAATAGATGTTTTCGCAGGGTCAACACCGGGAAATCTATGACCTTGGGGGAAAATCGAAAGAACCTTTCCGGATTCCGCTGCGGCAACAGATGCCTTAATAGCGCCAATATCACCGCCGCCACGGTCAACCTTTATTGCGCCGAGCGCTTTTACGATAGCACCCAATACGGGAACGGAAAACAGCTCTTTTTTTGCTACGAAGGTAAGCTGGCGAGGGCACACAGCACCGATCGATACAACGTCAATAGCGCCTATGTGATTAGCGCATAAAATCAATCCGCCATCGCTCGGCACGTTTTCTAAACCCGACGCCTTAACACGCATGACAAGTCTGTATATAGGTGCAACTATCGGTTTAGCAAAGGAATAAAAGTTTCTGACCTTGGATTTTTTCTTTACAATTTTCAAAATAGCGTCACAGGTTTGCTCCGGAGTCATATTTGAATTATCAATCAAAACCGCATCGTCGGCCTTAACACAGGGAGCAAGCTCGCGTGTAGAATCGTTCTTATCTCGCTCTACCATCTCGTTATAAACCTGCTCGAAGCTGACATTTTCGCCCTTAGCCAGCAGCTCGTTATATCTGCGCTCAGCTCTTGCTTTAGGAGAAGCAGTGAGAAACACCTTGACCTCGGCATTCGGGAGAATGACCGTACCAATATCGCGTCCGTCCATAACCACGCTGTTCTTCTTTGCGGTATTTCTCTGCATATCAAGCAAAAACTCTCGCACTTTTGGTATAGCACTCACAGCAGATGCAGCCATTGATACCTCGGGAGTTCTTATGGCATCTCCCATATCCTCGCCATTTAAGAGTATGATTTGTTTTCCTTCCGAAAACGTAAGCTCCAGATTGATTTCATCGAGCAGAGGAACTACTTTCTCCTCGGACTTTGGGTCAACACCCTTATTTAATACATAAAGACCTATATTTCTATAAAGCGCGCCGGTATCAACATAAATGATGCCAAGCTTCTTTGCGAGTGTCTTGGCAACACTTGATTTTCCTGCGCCACCCGGACCGTCAATTGCTATTCTTATCATAACATTACCTTTCTAAATTGTATTCTGCCACGAATTATTTTAAGAAATCGCGGAATTTAAGCCTGCCAAATATCCCGTAGAAAAAGCAATCTGCAAATTGAATCCGCCTGTATAAGCGTCAACATCTATGATTTCACCGGCAAAGTAAAGCCCTGAAACAAGCTTGGATTCCATAGTTTTCGGTGAAATTTCCTTGACCTCGATCCCCCCCGAGGTGATAATCGCTTCTTCTATCGGACGTAGTGATTTAAGCGGGATTCTCAAAGACTTAAGTGAAGAAAGAATTCGTTTGCGCTCTTCCTTTGAAATAGAATTTACCTTTTTTCGAGGATCAATCTGCGTATAAGTCACAAAAGGCATTATCATTTTCTGGGGCAAAAGCTCTGACAGCGAGTTTACAAAATCCTTGTTAGAATTTTTGGAAAAATCACTTAAAATTCGTTGATCCAATGTTTTTTCATCAAGCGCGGGCTTCAGATCTATTGTCAATACTGATTTTGAAATATCAGCTTCGCATAGCCGTGCCGATGCCGAAAGTATGATAGGTCCCGTTACTCCGAAATGCGTAAACATCATTTCCCCAAAATCGGTGTATAATGTTTTTCCGTTTTCGTTTTCAATTTTTATAGATACGTTTTTCAGTGACAGTCCTTGCAGCTCTTTGCAGAGAGGCATATCCGATTCTATCGGAACGAGGGAGGGACGTATCGGCGTTACCGAGTGACCGAGCCGCGAGACGAGTTTATATCCCGAACCGTCAGAGCCTGTAAGCGGATAAGATCTTCCGCCGGTTGCCACGATAACTTTGTCAAACTCATATTCACCGCCTGACGTAGTCACCGTGAATACCGTTACGTTTTTTTCTATTCGCTTAACCTTTTCGAAAATGACGGACGCACCCTCGCAATACCTTCGCATAGCGTCAACTATCGTTTTTGCTTTATCATCGGAAGGGAAAACTCGGTTTCCTCTTTCGGTTTTCACTTCAACTCCAAGCTCGTTGAAAAAAGCCATAGTATCCTGCGGAGAAAACTCATTTAGCGCTGTATAAAGAAAACGCGAATTTCTCGTGACGTTTGACATAAATTCTTCGGTAGAACAATCGTTTGTTACGTTACAGCGTCCCTTACCGGTAATGGCAAGCTTTTTCCCCAGATGAGTCATGCTCTCAAAGATAGTGACGTCTGCACCGTATTTTAATGCTGTTCCCGCAGCCATCATTCCTGCAGCGCCACCGCCAACAACGCATACGCGCATTTTATCATCTTTTTGCATAAACATCATATTCGTCCCATATCGCCTCGAGGCGTTCAAATCTTTCGCTTATCTTTGTTCCGCACCTTGCGCTTATCTCAACCACGATGGCATTGATAATGCTTAGCGGTGCAACGAGAGAGTCCATAAACGATGCCATATCAGACTGAGCGGTTATTAAACAGCTCGCATACTCGGCAAGCGGAGATACGGCAGAATCGGTGAATACAACAACTTCTGCCTCGTTATTTCTGGCATATTTTACGGCGTTGACCATTTTCGAAGAATATCTCGGGAAAGAGAATGCTATAAAAACATCTTCTTTTCCGATGGAGAACATCTGTTCAAAGACCTCCGCCGAAGATGTCGGGTTTACAAATTTAACATTATCAAATATGAGCGACAGGTGATAGTAAAGTATTCTTGCAAGCGGCTCAGTGCTTCTCGCGCCGGCGATATAAATAGTTTTTGCTTTCAAAATCGAGTCAACAGAAGCTGAGAAAACCCTTCTGTCAAAGGTATCGAGTGTATACCGAATTTTATTAATATCCGATTCCATGACCGTTTCGAGAACGTCGCCTCTGCCTATGCGCTGCTTTGTAACC
>JAZOAA010000152.1:0-4118 GCA_045595265.1 Eubacteriales bacterium | reverse complement strand
AAGGCTGCTGGCGCAGAGGTTGAGGTTAAGTAATTTCACCCCAAAAAATAAAAGAGGGTCACCTGCTGACCCTCTTTTATTTTTGTCTTTGAAATTTTGTTCATAACGGAAGTTCTCTCGGACTGCCGTAATTATCTACGGTGACGCCTTCGCGAACTTTGTTCTGAACAAAATTTCTTTGACAACTGCTTTTTATAATATTTTTATTCGTAAAGCGGATACTTATCGCACAGAGCCTTAACTCTGGCTCTTGCCTCGTCGGCATTTTTATCAAAGTCCCGAAGAGTCATACCGATAATTTTCGCGATTTCCCTCATATCCTCTTCGACAAAGCCGCGAGTCGTGGTAGCCGCAGTGCCAAGGCGCAGACCGCTTGTGACAAAGGGCTTCTGCGTATCAAAGGGAATTGCATTCTTGTTACAGGTGATGCCAATCTCGTCAAGCAGATGCTCTGCCTCTTTACCGGTATCGATCTTCATGCCCGTCAGGTCAACGAGCATAAGGTGATTGTCAGTACCGCCCGAAACGAGCTTGAAGCCCTCTGCGAGAAGTCCTTCGGCAAGAGCAGCGGTGTTTTTGATAATCTGCTCTGCATACGCCTTAAACTCGGGCTTCAGAGCCTCGCCGAAGCATACAGCCTTTGCCGCGATAGTGTGCATAAGAGGACCGCCCTGAATACCGGGGAAAATTGCCTTGTTGATTTTCTTTGCAAGCTCCTCGTCGTTAGTGAGGATAAGACCGCCCCTCGGACCGCGCAGGGTCTTATGAGTCGTGGTTGTCGTAACGTGAGCATAAGGAACGGGCGAGGGATGCGCGCCTGCTGCAACGAGTCCTGCAATATGCGCCATATCAACCATAAGATATGCGCCAACCTTCTCGGCAATAGCTGCAAATCTTTCAAAATCAATGATTCTCGGATATGCCGATGCGCCCGCGAGAATAAGCTTTGGCTTGCACTCGGTAGCGAGTCTTTCAACCTCGTCGTAATCTATTCTTCCGTCAGCCTCCGAAACACCGTAGGGAACGATGTTCCAGTATTTACCCGACATATTAACGGGCGAGCCGTGCGAAAGATGTCCGCCGTGAGCAAGGTTCATTGAGAGAACTGTGTCACCCGGCTCAAGCAGAGCGAAGAAAACAGCCATGTTAGCCTGTGCGCCGGAGTGTGGCTGAACGTTAGCGTATCCTGCGCCGAATAGCTTCTTTGCTCTTTCGATAGCAATGGTCTCAACGACGTCAACGTGCTCGCACCCACCGTAATATCTCTTCGAGGGATATCCCTCGGCATACTTGTTAGTAAGAGTGGTGCCGTTTGCTTCCATAACGACCTCGGAAACAAAGTTCTCGGAGGCGATAAGCTCTATTTTGCTCTGCTGTCTTTTAGTTTCTGCGCTGATCGCAGCATAAAGCTCGGGGTCGTACGTTTTAATAAGATTGTAATCCTTCATTTTTTGCGTTCCTTTTTATAAAAAATACTGCATATATTATACTATATTTTAAGTCGGTTGTCAAGGCTTTTGCGCCTTATATCCGCCATAGTGTTCGTAATTTTGAAAACTACCGAAAATGTAGTGTTTTCGACGGTTTTTTCTTTAATAAATCACATTTTTTCTCTTTTTCTTCGCTCTAAAAGATAATTATGTCTTACCTCTGTGATAAAACGCTGAACCCGCTCGGACTGATAGTCCCTGTACGTCCAAGGTAGCTTTTGCCACGCGCCCCTCGCGTAATATAGCGTCATTTCGGTGTATATTCCGTCCTTTAAGGGAATTCTGAAGCCCGCCTTCTTTGTTGTGGCAAGTAGAAGCCTGCCGTGATTTATAAATCCGGGGTCAAGATTTACGTGTCTCTTTCCGTCTATTGCCAGAAGCTGTTCAATCTCGTTTGTGCGAATCTTGATATCAGCCTGCCTTGAAGGGTCAACCGTATTCTTAAAGCTGTAAATTCGCCTGAAGCCCTCCGCGCCCAGCTCCTCGTCGTAGTAGTCGGAAAATTCCTTTGAGAATGAGAACTCTTCCGACACCGCGTCCCATTCGCCAAATTCACTCACCAGAATATCAAGCGCCTTGTCTAACAGCTCCTTATCGCTGTAAATAACTCCGATTATCAGCTTTTCCTCTTCGAAATCATATACCTTACCCATATCCCGCTCCATAGAAAAATTCATATTTATTATACGATATTATTAAATTTGTGTCAATAGCTTTTGGCTTCTTGTCGAAAAAAGCCTCACATTTTTGAAGGAAAAACCATATACTGCTTGTAGCGGTGTGAATCACCGTAAAAAATAAAAGGACAAAACAAAATGAGAAAGAACGTAAACGGTTTTCCCTCGTGCGAGTGCTCGTCTCTTTGCAATGCCGGCTTTGCGCCCTGCTTTGATAACAGCGCTCCCGCAGTGCCGAACACAAACGGTAACGGAGCGGGAAACGGAAACGGTAACGGCGGCATTGTAGGCGGTGTTAGCGGCGGATGCGGTTGCGGCGGAAACGGCTGTGTCGATGCTTTCAGTCCGGCGTACGTTTATGCACCAAACCAGAAATTCTGTATGCTTTACTCCGCACCGGACGCCCTTGCGCACGGAACGCTTTTCGAGCAGCTCTACAAGCCTATGGAGGTGTACGGAAATGAATAACACAAATTTCCCCGTAGCAACAGACCTTCTGGAAGCCATAAGAGCTATGAGCTTTGTGAAAGCAGAGCTTGAGCTGTATCTCGACACTCACCCCGACTGCAGAGCAGCCCTCGACTATTATTACTCCACGGTAAAGGAGCTTAAGTCGCTTATCGAGAGATACGAGGCGACGGTAGGACCCCTCACAGCAATGGGTAACGATACGACTAAAGGCTGGACGTGGGTAAACGAGCCGTGGCCGTGGCAGGTTGGAAACGGCGCACCTAGAAATAATGGCGGCAGAGGAGGGCGCACCTGATGTGGATATATGAAAAGAAGCTGCAGTACCCCGTAAAAATAGCAAATCCCAACCCCAAGCTTGCAGGCATGATAATCACCGCGCTCGGTGGACCTGACGGTGAGCTTGCCGCGGCTACAAGATACCTTAACCAAAGATATAATATGCCCGACGGCAGAGTTATCGGTTTGCTTACCGATATCGGCTCTGAAGAGCTTGGCCACATGGAAATGGTTGCCTCGATAGTCCATCAGCTCACCCGCAACCTTACTCCCGCCGAGATAAAGGCAGCCGGCTTTGACAAATATTACGTCGACCACGGAGTAGGCATCTATCCCGCATCTGCGGACGGCGTTCCGTTCAACGCTATGGCAATAGCCTCAAAGGGCGACCCCCTGGCAGATATTCACGAGGACCTTGCCGCAGAGCAAAAGGCGAGAGCAATGTACGATGCTATTCTTAGGCTCTCTGACGACCCCGACGTAAACGACGCCATAAAATTCCTACGTCAGCGCGAGGTTGTTCACTTCCAGCGCTTCGGCGAAGCTATGAATATCTTGAGAGATAAGAAATTCTAAAAAAGCCTTCCCCAAGATAGGGGAAGGGGGACCGCACGGGGTTCCCCAAAGCGAGCGTAGTCGAGCTTCGGGGGTTCTCGATAGCGGTGGATGAGGATGAAATAAACAGGGCGGTTTGAGAAATCAAATCGCCCTTGCTTTTTTATGTGGTGTGTGGTATAATGAAATAAACTTCCAAATCTGTTTTTATAAAAGGGGGCAGAAACATGCTTGAAATTACATATCAAGATGTACTTACCGTATATCAACAGTTAAAAGATAAATATGATTTAGTTTTAACAACTACTGCTGAATTGGATGACGGATTTACCATTGATGTTCCCATTATAGTTGGTAAAGCACATGAACAAATAATACAGCTATACGCATGTGAGGACATATTTGTGATGGATGTTCTGAACGACGAGAAAACAATGTGTACACATTGGCATCCTTATGATGTAGATATGGCGGTAAAGGATATAGCTGAGTTTATGGATGGAAAAAACGATTATCCTTTGGAAAAACTTCCTCAAATGTAAATTTTTGCTTCATGTTGACTGTATTGGCGAAGCTATGAATATCTTGAGAGATAAGAAATTCTAAAAAAGCCTTCCCCAAGATAGGGGAAGGGGGACCGCACGGGGTT
>JAZOAA010000151.1:0-10324 GCA_045595265.1 Eubacteriales bacterium | reverse complement strand
AGCTGCCTTACCAACTCTCGAACGGAGATAGTAGAGCTTCGCGCGGCGAACCTTAGCCTCGCGGAATACTACAATCTTATCAACGTTGGGAGAATGAAGGGGGAAGGTCTTCTCAACACCTACACCGTAAGAAACGCGTCTTACAGTAAAGGTCTCTGTGATTCCGCCGCCATGCTTAGCGATAACGGTACCCTCGAACATCTGAATTCTTTCCTTCTCACCCTCGACGATCTTTACGTAAACCTTTACGCCATCGCCGATGCCGAAGCTGGGAACCTCGGTCTTAAGCTGCTCACTTACAAAAGCCTGGATTTTTTCCATTGTTGGCCTCCTTCACACTTCGGATGTTCGTACAGAGCATAGCAGAGGACCATCCTGATAATTACACCGGTATACCAAGCAGGCATACGCACAGTTGTAGATATTATATCACAGCTAAAGTAAAAAATCAAGTACTTTTTTCATTTTTTTCTGAGTTTTTTCTTTTTTATTAATTTTCTGTGTTTATCGAGTTAATCAATTTAGCCGCAGCTTACCGATCTCGTAAATCTCAGTGCAGGTAAAATTCTAACAGTTTTGCTTTGCTCTTCTCTAGCGTTTTGATTTTTTTTACAAATTAACAAGTTACTTTAAGATGTGAAATTTATCATCCTCCGTTAATTCCAACAAGTCGATAGCCTTTTCAAGCATGGGTTTTGCAATATCAAAATCTTGCGGATGATGTGCATCGCTGCCGCAGTAGAATTTACAGCCATATTCCTTGGCAATTTGGTATGGCAATAAAGCTACGTTTTTATCTTCGGCGGAAAAATTGAATACGTGCGCGTTCAGTTCGATTCCAATTCCCACTTTTGCCGCTTCCTTGAAGAGTCTTTCCATTTCTTTTTGCGGAATCAGCTTTAGAATTTCTAAATATTCTTCTCTTGTGGGAGCGATCAAACTGCAGGTGATATGCGCCAATCCTATTTTATAAAACGGCAGATCCATTTCGAGAAGTGCGTCGAAGCGCTTAATCCAAAGATATGCTCTTCTTTCATAGGAATTAAAATCCTCGAGCGCAATGGTGAAATCATCCATATGAAGATGTGTTGTGGGAACAACGACAAAATCAAGCATATCTATACAATCTTTTGAAATACCGAGCCTGTAAAATTTATCCATCTCGGTTTCGCATCCGAAAAGAAATTCAATCCCTTCCGCTTGCGGCAACGGTCTTGCTTGCGAGATATGCTCAAAATTCTGTGCTTTGTACCAAGAAGAAGCTCCATCAATCACATCATCCCAAAAATGATCGGTAAGGCATACACTTTTAAGATTGTTCTGCTTTGCATATTGCAATATTCTTTCACTTGTCTGCCCTTCATCCCTTGAACAGGAAGAAAGCTTTGAGTGAATGTGAAAATCGTGGTCGTATATGTATCGCATACTTACAGCTCCTATATGATTATTTTTTCCATATAATCCAATTTCTCGCCTTTACAAAGTCGTATCGCGAAATCGAAGCAATCTACCTTTGTGCACATATAAAAATCGTTTTCGGGAAAAACATCGTTTTGAGATTTATCGAAGAATTTTGCGCCGTCGGTGGTTTTTAATCTTTCGATCCCCTCTGACAAATCAATCTCTTTTCCGAGGAGCAGGCTTTTGATATATTCAGCACAAAGCGTATCCTCGTCGGTTGGATATTCACCTGCATATCCCATACAAACCAAAGAAATATCCGTAGCGCCCCTTTGTTTGATGTATTCAGCGGTGGCTCTTGCGTTTACAAGACAACCGCCCAAAATTTCGGTAGCATTTTGAGCATTAGCAACACCTTGAGTGCCTGCGCTTGTTGTATGAATTATGGTTTTACCGCACACGTCAACGGTTGAAAGTCCCGATGGTGAGTTACCGAGATCAAATCCCGGCAACATTTTTCCGTTTCGTTCACCCGCAAGAATCATTTGGGGATTTTCTTCTTTCAAACGGTAAGCAACGGCACTGTCACCTACGGGAATGATTTTTTGTGCTCCCATGGAAAAGCCGTATGCCTCCAAGGAAAAGGCGCGAAAAACATCGATAATCACAGTAAGCCCCGTAGCTTTTTTTGCCCCTTCAATGGACTGAAATATTTTAATATTCATTTTGATCATTCAACCGAAAGAAGCTTTTTTATAACTTCGTCAAGCTCAGCTTCGGTCTTATCGGGCGATACGGGGATGCTGACCGCGCGAGAGAGAATATCGAGAGATTTGGGGCACATATCGTGAGTGTACTCGGGAATGATGTCACGATTTGCCTCAAACTTAAACGGGTCCATAAGAGGATTTAGATGACCTCGCTTTTGCATAATAGCCTCCCAATCCGAATAAACGTGTCTTGAGCTATTAATCAATATGCTTCCCGCGCCCTGCTCTACAATCTTTTTTGCCTCTTCTTCGGTGCTCGCAATTATTTGAATATGCATACCGAGATCACCGTCAAAATCATTAGTGTAATTAACATTGTATTTTGCAGAGAGCCTTTCTGCCATGTATTTTTTGGCTTTTTTCAAATCTTTCTTAATTCCGTCGAGCTTTTTAAGCTGCTCGCGAAGAATCGCAGAGGTGATTTCGTTGGTGCGATACTCGTTACCACAGAAGGGAGGGATCGTAACTCCGTCAAGCTGATTTCCAAAGAAGCAAACCGCGCCCGAATCGTGATAAATAAGAGCCTTTTGATAAAGCTCCTTATCGTTAGTAACCAGCGCTCCGCCTTCACCGACCGATATGATTTTAAAGTAGTTATAGCTGTACGCACCGGCATCGCCCCAAGTTCCGAGCTTTTTACCCTTATATTCACCGCCCATTGCCTGACAGGCGTCCTCGATGACCTTTAATCCGTGCTTTTTTGCAATTTCGCATATTGCATCCATTTTACAAGGCATACCGAGCATATGTACGGGCATTATCGCCTTTGTATGCGGGGTGATCTTCTTCTCTATATCGGCAGGATCGATAGCCAACGTCTCGTCAATTTCTGCAATAACAGGAATGGCACCTACGCTTACTACCGCTATTGCCGATGCAATATAGGTGTACGCAGGAACGATGACCTGATCGCCCGGTCCGATACCTGCGGCGGTAAGAGCCGACACGAGAGCCGCGTGTCCGGATGTCATAACAAGCGAATGTTCGGTATTAAGATAGGAACAAAGGTCCTCCTCCGCATGCATAGATTCCTGATACGCTTTATTTACCTTGAAAAGGTTCCTTGAACGGATAACTCTCTCAACCGCATCGATTTCTTCTTGACCTATTCTGTACATTACAATAATTCCTCCGATGTTTATATATTCTTCAAGTAATCAGCACTTACTTTAACGCTGTCAAGAGGCGAGGTGTCGCATCTGTCCTGCTCAACAACGAAATATTCAATGCCTGCATCACACGCGGCATCGATAATGGAATCCCAACGAAGATTGCCGTTGCCTATCTCGGCAAAGGTAAGACCCTCGAAGGTCATTTTGGCATCCTTCAAATGCAAAATTTTAATTCTGCCCTTCAATCTTTCGATGTAGTACTTAATGTCCGCACCGCCAAACCGAATCCAATAGGTATCCGGCATAAAGTATGCATTCGCGGATGTTAATCCCTCGATAAGCATATCGTATGGAAGCTTGCCGTTTTCCATCCTTATAAATTCTCTTGCATGATTGTGATAAGAGAAGCTGAGCCCGTGCTCCGCAAGTCTGTTTGCAAGCTCATTTGCCTTTTCAATATACTCTTCAACCTCGGATGCACTCTTAAAGCTTTCGCTGACACCAACGTCAAATGCGCCTATAGCTTTATGTACCCTCACCGCTTCGTCAAAATCGGCAAGAATGTGTTCGATAAAACCAACCGAGCCAATAACCTCAAGACCGATTTCCTTAGCAAGAAGTCCGGTACGCTCGATGGTGGCAAGATTGCCCGCAACCTGCACGTAAGAATATCCGAGTTCCTTTATGCGTTTCATTACCTCAAGTGCTCCGTCACCCGAAAGTTCATTACGAAGCGTATATAACTGTAATCCGAATTTTTCCATTCATTATACCTCCTTTTCTACATCTATTTTAACACTACCTCACCACAAACTCAATCCCGTTTTTTAACATTCTTTACCCAAAAATTCACTTTTTGCAAATTGATTATTGACACGTGAGATTCCATATGATAAAATAGCCTTGAGGTGAAATATTATGCTTTATCAAAAACTTCTTCCCGCGACAAACCCATATGTTGTATATACTTTAACGACTTCCGGCAATTTTCCAATACACAAGCACCACGAAATCGAGTTGATATACTCTCCTGCCAATACCGTTCTGGAGCTCACCGTTGATGACAAAAATTATTCTGTCTTAGGTGGCGAAGTTGCAATAGTCGGAACTCTCAGCACTCACGAAACAAAAGTTGAGGATAAAAAATGCGAAATAATGATACTGGAGCTTGGTCCGGTATTTCTCAAAGAACATTTTCAATCAATGTCGGAGTTAGATCTCTCTAACCCCAAAATCGACCTTTTAGCAGACGATGAAACTACGCAGGATCTCAAGCGTTGCCTCGATGATATTTATGCGATGTATCTGCACAAAGCAAAAAAAGACGAGCTTCTTATCATAGGTAACATATACCGTATCTGCTCGCATGTTATAAAGCTTAAGTCCGCAAGCCAAGGATCAAAGCAAAAGAAAGATGCAAAAAAGCTCAAAAAAGCTTTAAATTACATTCACACCAACTATGCAAGTAAGATCACTCTTGACGAAACCGCAAATATGGTCGGCTACAGCAAAGGAAATTTCTGCAAAACCTTTAAGTCTGCCACCGGACTCAGCTTCCACACATATCTCAACAATTACAGAATAACAAACGCCTGCTATCTGCTCACGAACACCGAAATGTCCATCGGAGATATTGCGGAATCTGTGGGATTTTTCGAGTTCAAAACATTCTGTCGTGTATTCCGTACCGTTGTCGGTAAAACTCCGACCGAATACCGCTCAACAAACGGAATATGACAAAAATTCATCAAAAGTCGATGTATGAAAATCTTTTTAAAATCATATTGAAAACACGATCTAAATGTGGTAAAATAGCATTAACAAAAATTTAGGAGTACATATATGAAATTACTTATTGCATCCGATATACACGGCGATCTATCAAGCCTTGAGGCAGTACTTTCCACCTTCAAAAAAGAAGAATGCGACAAGCTTCTTTTACTTGGCGACCTGCTTTATCACGGTCCGAGAAACGATCTTCCCTGCACATACAACCCCAAAAGCGTTATCACTCTCCTCAACGAAAACAAGGAATATATTATGACGGTTAAGGGAAATTGCGACGGTGAGGTCGATCAAATGGTTCTCGACTTCCCCATTCTCTCGGATTACGCGCTGCTTTCTCTTGATGGGCTTACGATATTCGCAACTCACGGACACCACCATAATACCGAGACACCCCCGCCGCTTATGAAGGGCGATATTTTGCTTCACGGACACACACATATCCTTGCTTGCGATAGATTCGGCAATGATAATCTTTACCTCAATCCGGGCTCCGCGGCACTTCCAAAGGCGGGAAATCCCAAAACATATATGCTTTACGAAAACCGCACTTTCACCTGCAAAGACTTCTCGGGCAATGTTGTTTTTGAAACTAAATTATAATTTTTTTGCGGCAAGACTAATTCTTGCCGTTTTTTTGTCATAAATTACCATAATAGCTTAAAATATGCGAAAAACGAAAAAAATTCTTTCAAAAAACGCTTTTTTTATCTTAAAAAATATTATATAACTATTGAAAATAAAAATTAAGTGTGTTATAATATTAACAATGGTGTGTGTACAACAGACATCTATTAACATTAGGAGGAAGAAATAATGCTGAAAAAGCTCTCTAGCCTTCCCTTCACCGGCACAGCCGAGCAGGAAGCTAAACTCAATGCATTAATCGAACAGAACAAGAGCGACAAGAGCCGTCTTATGGCGGTTATGCAGGGCGCTCAGGACATCTACGGTTACCTTCCCGTTGAGGTTCAGAACAAAATTGCTGAAGGTATGGACGTTCCGCTTGAAAAGGTTTACGGCGTAGCAACCTTCTACGCGCAGTTTGCCCTTTCACCCAAGGGTGAGAATCACATTGCTGTATGTCTCGGTACCGCTTGCTACGTTAAGGGCTCGGGCGATATTTACAACAAGCTTCAGGAGGTTCTCGGTATTGGCGGCGACGAGTGCACCTCTGACAGAAAGTTCTCTCTCGCGGCTTCACGTTGCATAGGTGCTTGCGGTCTTGCTGCCGTGCTTACAGTTAACGAGGACGTTTACGGCAGACTTACTACCGACGATGTTGCCGGTATTGTAGCTAAATACAACGTATAATATTTATATTCTCTTCTCAGGATAGGAAAAAACAATGAAGATCTCAAAAATGCAAGAACTCCTAGACGCCAAGGTATTATGCTGTGAGGAAAATCTTGGTAAGCATGTTTACTCTGCTTTCGGATGTGACCTTATGAGCGATGTGCTCGCATACGTGACCGATCAGGCAGTTTTGCTTACGGGTCTTGTTAACCCTCAGGTTATACGTACTGCGCTGATGATGGATATGGTATGCATCGTCTTTGTTCGCTCGAAGGAGCCCAACGAGGAAATGATAAATCTCGCCAAAGAAAACGGGATTGTTATGATGAGCACTAACAAAACCTTATACACCACGTGCGGACTGCTTTATTCAAACGGTCTTGTAGGTACTGCCGAGGTTGAAAAATGAGTGAAAAATTAGTTTTCCGCTTCGATGTTTCGGGAAACGACTTTACATCTGCGGGTCAGGCATCTGTCCAGGTTAAGAAAAATCTCAGACAGCTTGGATTTGACAACGAGATAATAAGGCGCGTTTCTATCGCAATGTACGAAGGAGAGATAAATATGGTCATTCACGCGGGCGGCGGTGTTGCCGAAGTCCACGTGTGCGAGGAATACATAGAAATTATTCTCGATGACCGCGGCCCCGGTATCAAGGATATAGACAAGGCGATGCAGGCAGGCTACTCTACCGCCTCCGAAACCATTCGCTCGCTCGGCTTTGGCGCAGGTATGGGTCTTCCCAACATGAAGAAAAACAGCGATGAAATGGAGATTACGTCCGAGGTTGGTGTCGGCACTCGCATTGTTATGAAAATCAATTGTAAGGGGACGGCTGAATGACGGTATACGAACATTCGGTTCTTCTTGATGAGAGTAAATGCACAGGTTGCACAACCTGTATTAAGCACTGTCCCACCGCAGCAATAAGGATCAAAAACGGTCACGCAGTTATCGACTCGGAGCGCTGTATTGATTGCGGCGAATGTATCAGATATTGCCCCCACCAAGCAAAGCGCGCGGTTTGCGGCACGATCTCCAACATGGACCGCTTCAAATGGAAGATCGCTCTTCCTGCTCCAACCCTTTACGGTCAGTTTGATAACTTAGAGGATCTCAACCACGTAATTGACGGTTTATATAAGATTGGATTTGACGATGTTTACGAGGTGGCAAAAGCCGCTGAGCTTGTTTCCGCTTACACCAGAATCTATTTACAGACAGAAGGTGTGGCAAAACCCGTTATCAGCTCGGCCTGCCCCGTTGTTATGCGTCTTATCAGTCTGCGATTTCCGTCTCTTGCCGGAAATATTATTCATATGCTCCCGCCTATGGAAGTCGCGGCTAAGTTCGCACGTCGCCGCGCTCTTGAAAATCACCCAGAGCTTAAAGATGAGGATATTGGTGTTTGCTTTATAAGCCCGTGTCCCGCAAAGGTAAGCTATGTAAAAAACGGATTTGGCGATTATAAAAGTGCCGTTGACGAGGTAATTTCAATCAAGGACGTTTATTTCCTCCTTATAGGTAAGATGAGTCAAGATAATAATATCGACATTCTTTCCGAAACGGGAAGAATAGGCATTGGCTGGGCGCGTTCGGGCGGCGAAGCGACTGCTATATTCAACGAGAATTATCTCGCTGCAGACGGAATTGAAAACGTGATACACGTGCTTGACCTTGTTGAAAACGGCAACATACCGCCTCTTGAGTTTATTGAGCTTAATGCTTGCACGGGCGGCTGTGTAGGAGGAGTACTTACCGTACAAAATCCGTTCATTGCCAAGGCGAGACTCCAAACGCTCAGAAGATATTTACCAATATCTCAAAACACTCTTTTACCGGAAGAACAAAATTACATTTCGGCAGACTATCTTTTTGAGGATCTGCCAAAATACAAGCCTATCACGCGTCTCGGTAACAGTCTTGCCGAATCTATGCGTATGATGGCGGATATTCAAAAGTTAAAATCCACACTTCCCGGCATCGACTGCGGTGCATGCGGTGCGCCCACGTGCCGTGCCTTTGCGGAAGACGTGGTCAAAAATAATGCTCGTCTTGAGGATTGCCGCATTATGAAAACGGCAATAGAGCAAGACAGTAAGGACAGCTTATGACTGCTGAAAAATTTGTGGAAAGCACAGGCTTTAAGGTTATATGTATGCCAAGACCGGAGCGCGATATCTCGGGTGTTTACATCGGAGATTTATTAAGCTGGGTCATGGGACGTGCAGAATCCAACAACGTTTGGATAACTATTATGTCCAATTCAAACATTGTTGCGGTAGCAACGCTTGCTGACGTTAGCTGTATTCTTCTTGCCGAGGGGGTAGTCCTTGATGGCGAAGTTTCTAAGCTTGCAGCTGAAAAGGGTGTTAACATCTTTTCAACAGAGCTTAGCTGCTACGATGCGGCGATTAAGGTTTCAAAGGTTATTTGATGAACCGTTATTATTACGACCTACATCTGCACTCTTGCCTTTCTCCGTGCGGCGATGACGACAATACACCAAACAATCTTTGCGGTATGGCATCGCTTTTGGGAATTAACATTTTAGCCCTGACAGACCACAACACCACAAAAAACTGTCCCGCATTTTTCACCGCAGCAAAGCGGTATGGAATAATACCCATTGCAGGAATGGAGCTTACCACCTCCGAAGATATTCACGTCGTTTGTCTTTTTGAAGATCTTGATGATGCTATGCGCTTCGGCGATTATGTTGAAACCAAGCGTTATCTTATAAAAAACAAGCCCGATTTCTTCGGCAGACAGCAAGTTCTTGACGGAGACGATAACTTTGTTTCAGAAGAAGAGTACCTTCTCTCAAACGCAACTATGATTTCGATTGAAGAAATACACTCTCTTGTTAAGGAGTTCCGCGGTATTGCCTACCCTGCTCACATAGACCGCGATTCAAACGGTATAATTGCTATTCTCGGTGCTATCCCGCCGGATACGGAGTTTCGTCTTTTCGAGCTTCACGACGGTGAAAAAATTGAGGAATATTCAAAAGCATATTCTATCCCAACTGAAAATTTTATTATAAGCTCTGACGCTCACGTTTTAACTGACATGCGTGAAAAAGAGAACTACTTCGACCTTGACGATGAGCCTTACAGCTCTGCTAAAGTAAGAAGTGAACTCTTCCGCATACTTGAGAGGAGAAATTCGGAAAAAAGATGAAGGAATTATCACTAAACATTCTTGATATTACCGAAAACTCCACAAAAGCGGGGGCAACGCTTGTTGAAATTTCGATTGAGGAAAGAGATAATATTCTTACATTAATTATAAAAGACAACGGTTCGGGAATGACGCCCGAAACATTAAATGCTGTTTGCGACCCATTTTACACAACAAGAACAACACGAAAGGTTGGAATGGGTATTCCGCTCTTGAAGTTTGCTGCAGAACAGACCGGCGGAAATATAAAAATCGAGTCAATCCACAAAAGTATTGCTCCCGATTCACACGGCACGACGGTAACCGCTGTATTTTATAAGAACCACATTGATTTTACCCCTCTTGGGGATGTTATTTCAACAATAACAACGCTGATACAAGGGCACCCCGAGGTTGACTTTTTGTTCACACATACGGGCGAGGGGTTCTCTATCATCCTTGATACAAGGGAGATAAGAGACGTGCTTGACGGTGTTCCGCTGGATACATTTGAGGTTCTTCTTTGGATAAAGGAAAACCTTGCGGAACAGTATAATTCGATTTGATTAAAATCAAATATAGTTTATAATCAGAAAGGAAGCAAGAAAATGAAATCTTTGGCTGAACTTCAGGCAATCAAAGACAGAATGAAGAACAAGGTTGTTCTCAGAGAGGGTCTTGGAGAGATTCGTGTTGTTGTAGGAATGGCAACCTGCGGTATCGCAGCAGGCGCACGTCCCGTTCTCGCAGCTTTTGTTGTGGGCGTAGCAAACGCAGGACTTGCTGCCAAGGTCAGGG
>JAZOAA010000150.1:0-2849 GCA_045595265.1 Eubacteriales bacterium | reverse complement strand
ATGCAGGGCGCGCGCGACGGCTTTGTCGAAACTCTTATAATCAACACCGCACTTATAAGACGAAGAATAAGAGACCCAAGGCTCGTCATGGAGTATACAAACATAGGAGGCTCGTCCTCAACAGACGTAGTTATCTGCTATATGAAGGGCGTGTGCGACTACTCGCTTCTTGAAAATATAAGAGAAAAGATAAAAAATGCAAAACCTAAAACTCTCACATTAGGATTTCAGAGCCTTGCCGAATCATTAATAAAAAGCGGCTGGTATAATCCCTTCCCTAAAATAAGGACTACCGAAAGACCCGACGCCGCAGCCGCGCAAATTCTTGAAGGAAATATTATAGTTTTATGCGACACCTCTCCCCAGGCTATGATACTCCCGACGTCTATTTTCAGTTATCTTGAAGAAACCGACGATTTTTGTTTTCCCCCTCTTACGGGAACTTATCTTCGCCTTGTAAGAACCTTTATTCTCCTTCTTTCCGTGGTTATAACTCCTATTTGGTATCTTGCAATAGAATATTCCTCAACGCTTCCGCCATCTCTTGCTTTTTTAGTTCCCGACGACCCGGGAGCTATACCTATAATAGCACAGCTCTTTTTAGTCGAGGTAGCTATCGACGGCTTAAAGATTGCGTCTATGAATACACCGGATATTTTATCAAACTCGCTGTCGGTTGTCGGTGCTCTTATTCTCGGAGATTTTGCAGTTGACGTAGGCTGGCTTTGCGGTGACGTTATATTGTATATGGCGTTCGTCGCGATAGCAAACTTTGCACAGCAAAATCACGAGCTTGGATACGCCTTCAAATTTATGAGAGTGATAATTCTCTTTTTGGTTTATTTTTTCAAAATATGGGGATTCGTCGCGGGACTTCTGCTCTTCTGCTTCCTAATAGCCACAAACAAAACCGTAAGCGGAAAAAGGCACTATCTTTACCCTCTTATTCCCTTTGAACCAAAGGTTTTCTTAAACCTGTTTATAAGAAGAAAAAAACACGATTTTGAAAAATGAAAGGATTCTTTTTATGAATACAAACGAAAAAGAAAGGCTTATAAAAAAGCATTCCCCGAAATCTCCTATTATTAAAAATATGTTCTTCTCATTTCTTTTTGGAGGAATCATATGCGCTTTTGGAGAAATCATATTTTTAATCCTTTCTTCATTTTTTTCAGAAGAGGATTCTCAAACGCTTGTAACTCTGATAATTATATTTATCGCGGCAGCTCTTACGGGATTCGGTGTTTTTGATAAGATAGCCAGAGTTGCGGGTGCGGGAACACTGCTCCCCGTAAGCGGCTTTTCCAACGCTGTGGTCTCTGAGGCTCTCGATTCAAGGAGCGAGGGATTTATTCTCGGAGTGGGGGCTAAAATCTTTACAGTTGCAGGTCCCGTTATTCTGTACGGAATATCCTCGGGTGTGATTTACGGAATTATTTATTATTTTTATACGCTTTTTTTGGGGTGAAAAATGGGAAGAATTACAGATTTACAAAGAGATATAAGGTTTACCTCATATTCAGCGGTGGGCGGATTTGAAGAAGGCGACGGACCTCTCGGAGATAAATTCGACCTTATTGACAATTCGGGAAAATTCGGACAAAAAACATGGGAGCTGGCAGAGGGAGAGATGGGAAGAATCTGTCTTAATACCGCTTTTTCAAAGGCTTCTCTTTCCCATACTGATATCGAGGTCTTGGTTGCCGGAGACCTTCAAAACCAGTGTGTTGCCTCATCTCTTGGTCTGTCAAGCTTCGGTATTCCATTCATAGGAGTTTACGGTGCTTGCTCTACCTGTACAGAATCTCTTATGATTCTTTCTTCCTTTATGGATTCAAACAAGGCGATAAAATACGGCGCGGCGGTGACGACCTCTCACAACTCCGCGGCAGAAAGGCAATTCAGAACTCCGGTAGAATACGGAGGTCAGAGAAGTCCTACCGCACAGTGGACGTCGAGCGCTGCGGGCGCTTTTATCCTCGGAGAAAAGGGAAACGTAAAAATTTCTGCATATATGGCAGGGCGAATGATTGACGGAGCAACGGCAGATGCCAGCAATATGGGAGCAGCAATGTCCTTTGCCGCGGCGGATACGATAAAGGCATACTTTAATGAATCGAGCGAAAAGTCCTCCGACTTTGACTTTATAGTAACGGGAGATCTCGGTAAGGTCGGCTCGGAAATCTTATACGATATTCTGAAAAACGAAATATTCGGATTTGAAAGTATTCACAGAGACTGCGGTCTTATCCTTTACGATATGGAAAAAAAGGACGTACACGCAGGCGCTTCGGGCTGCGGAACGAGCGCCTCTGTCCTAGCCTCACACTTTTTGCCAATGCTTGAAGAAGGAAAGATAAGAAAAATTTTATTTTTATCAACAGGCGCTCTTATGAGTCCGTCTAGCGTCCTTCAGGGTGAAAATATATGCGGTATCGCCCCTCTTATAAAGCTTGAATACGCGGGAGATTAGAAAAATGAATGATGCTATTCTTAACGTAATATTAGCCTTCGTTTCGGGAGGATTTTTATCTCTTTTAGCTCAAATTTTGATAGATAAAACCAAGCTCACACCTGCCAGAATTTTAGTTTTGTTCGTTTCCCTTGGAGTTTTACTCTACGGCATAGGACTTTATCAGCCGCTTTACGAGATTTTCGGAAGAGGTGTTTCCACCCCTCTTCTCGGCTTTGGCGCAAATATCGCAAAGGGAGTGAAGGAGGCTGTTGAAAAGGACGGCATTATCGGCGCTCTTACGGGAGGGCTTACCTCCTCATCTGCCGGTATTACTCTTACCCTGTTTTTAGGTCTTTTGTTTTCCTTTATTTTCAAAACAAAGCAAAAAAGAATG